>NZ_JBHZPE010000089.1:0-9663 GCF_042787985.1 Peribacillus sp. YIM B13481 | reverse complement strand
CTGTCCCGCTGCTCCCGCAGGAGTCTCGCACTTCCGCTCCAATCAACCTTAAATAGTTTCGTTTTAAAAACAACAATATTTTTACGAAAAGAGCCTTTCATTAAGAAAAGGGACAAGTGAATATAGATTGTCACTTAGAGTTATTTAATTTCACCTATAAACCCAATTTCCCCTTCATAACTTTACCAATCTTCATTGTTTAATCCATTCTTTATATCCTGATATATGTGTTTCATTAGCTATAGATGATCCCCACTCTGTTTGATTGTTTCTTTCATCAGGTTTAAAGTGTCCATTTTTGATGTTCGTCAGTCCTATTGAAGAAAATATAGCTATGATTAATAGAGAGATAAACTTAAAATGATTTTTACATAGTTTTTGTTCATTTGTTTTTTAATCTTGAGATAAGTAATCAAAGTCAGCTTCTTGAAAGGTAGGAAGTTGTTCTTTGATATTTAATTTTATCAAGTTTTCTTGTACATAATTTCGAATACTCATCATGTCAAAAGGAAAATCAAAAACAAACTCTTCTTCTACTTTTAAAGTATGTACATGATAAGAGCACTGATGTTTCATCCCTAAAAGATCTTCATTGTAGCTTAGTACGTCTTGATAAGATAAGTCAGATAATTCGAAATTTGATAAAAGATAGACATCTATAAACTTATCTTCTACATTCTTTAGATTTTTATTTTTATCATGTATTAGTAAAAATGCATTTTGTTCTTCATCGGACAATTCTACTTGAAAAAATTAGGGATTTTTCAATCTCATTAATCTTTTAAATCTAGCATTAATCGCTCTAATTTTAATCAATCCTTTTCATATTTCATATTTAAAAAATAATAGCTTTCCACTGATTTGAAGTGTAAAACCAAAAGTAATACCTAGAGTAATAGTCAACAGTAATCATTATAGAACTCAATTGGAAATTTCATCGTGTTCTCTTTAATTCGTTTAATTTAGTTTTGCGTTTAATTTGAATGAAAAACAAACTGTGCAGGGCAAGTTCGATTCAACTTGTCTCCTGCACTTGTAAGCTCATTTAGTAAATTCACTTCTCAGAAGGTAGACGACATCGTATTCCTTTAACTCTTCCATATGACGATCCATGTCATTGTAAAAACCATTGGAAAGTGTATGTATTCCTTCATCTCGGCTTGAATAACAAATACTCGCCAACGCAAGCTTTTTTGTGTTGTTTATATTGAATTTACTAGGACTGCCCCAAACGCTGGAACCCTTTTCAGCAATGGTTTCAGGATAGGTGGCTGTATCCGTACCATCGTCGTTTTGAATGCTGATGTTGAACATCGATAGATTTTGGCCATCAACCGTTTTGGAAGTCGTAAAGATGATTGTCCCATTATCTTTGACGGCAGTTGTCATGCGTCCCATTTCAGGTGCGACAAGTTTACCAAATTCATATTTTTCGACCCAGACGGCCATCTTCTTGTATGTATCATCAACATTGAAATCGACAAGAAAGAAATGTTCACTTGTATTCTCAAGGATGGCTTTTTCCCTTGCTGATAACTCAGGAACTGAAAGGGTATTCTCGGGTTTTGGATCATCAGCCTTACAGGCGGCTAAAGAAAATGAGAGCAGGGATATGATGATGGATAATATGATCTTTTTCATGTATTTCACCCCCTTGATAGTATTAACCTAATTAAACCCAATTATTAAATATTATAACATTTAAGAGTCGGAACGGGGTAAAAGGCAAGCGATCGGTGCACTTACCTTTTTTGCATTTAGAATGGCTGTGAAAGAGCATTATTGGCAACATCCACGTCATTTTGAAGCAATTGGTTTAAGTTGTAAGCAGGATAGAGATTTCTTTCATAAAGGTAGTTGAAAATCTTGAAATGGATATCGATGGCTCCATTTAAATGTTTAATAAATACCTTTCGAAGGGAAGGGGTGGCTGTTTCAGAAATGGCACCTGCATAATTTTTGATGGATGTTTTGGCAAGCCCCAGCAATTCTCCGGCAGCAGCGGCCGATGCTTTATCCCTTAATACATCGCCATCCAGGTCCGTCTTAGGTGTCAATGGGTAAAATTGCAGCAATTCCATGATGTTTTGGGCAAGGGCATCAATGGTTTGCCTGTAAATCGTTTTTAGAATGGGGTCCTGTATTGTCGGATAGGCTTTTTTCAATTTAATAAGGGTAATGGACTGGGCTGCGACCAATTCATGAAGTTCCAGTGTTTCATGCCAAGCAAGATGTGAATGGGTGGGTTTCATATAAATTCCTCCTGTACAGATAATCTTGATACGTTATTCGAACAGTTGGCTATAGGTAGTTGTCTAATGAAATCATTTATGGAAAAGGCCCTTCGCTCACATTCATAGTTTAAAAGGATTGCGCCCCTGGCTTCCATACGCTTTTTCCGGAAAGAGGGGCGGCTTTACCGTATTAATGCTGATGGGGCTGAATGCATGAAAGATGAATGGAACATCCTCAACCATGATTTATTGATATTGCTCGAGAACAGAGAAAAACTTTTTGGCAAATTGGTAGAAAAGTTCTTCCGATGGTGCCAATTCCCTGTTTTTTGGTGTAATGATGCCAACAGTCCGTTTGACTTCAGGGGTGTCGATCGGGATTTTGACAGTCAGTCTTGGAGTGACTTCATAAAAGGTACTGTCAGGGAGCAGACTGACCCCAATTCCGGCTGATACGAGCCCTTTTATGGAATCCATGTCTTCACCTTCCGAGGTGATGTTCGGTGCGAAACCGGCTGCTTTGCATGCTTCGATAGCGATACTGTGAAGGATGTATCCTTTGGGAAACAAAACGAATGGATCATTTCGTAAATCACTTAGGCGCAGACTCTTCCTTTCCGCCAATGGGTGGGTTATGGGCAGCAAAGCGGAAATGTTTTCCGTGAACAGGATATGACCTTCGATATCTGGATCGTTTATCGGGATTGGTCCAAGAAAGGCTAATCCGATTTCGCGATTTTTGACGGCTTCCTTTAAAAAGGAATAAGATCCCTGTCTTAAGTGGAACCCGATATTCGGCTGCTCATCTTTAAAAGCGGAAATGACGGTAGGCAGCAAATGGGTGGAGAGGCTGGTCGGGAACCCGATTTTAATGGTTCCGTGTTCAGGGTCCAAAAATTCCTCAATTTGATATTTGGCATATTCTATCGCTTGTATAGCCGTTTTTGCATGAAATAGAAATATTTTACCAATTGGAGTTAACTGAATATTTCGTCCGGTTTTTTCAAATAAAAGAACGCCAAGCTCATCTTCCAATTTGGAGATTTGCCGGCTGACTGCTGATTGTGCAATATGCAGGTGTACTGCGGCTTCAGAGACGTGTTCTCTCTCGGCAACTTCAACAAAATAACGTAATTGTCGTAGTTCCATTTATTCATCCTCCTACCATTCATCTCAAATTGAGATAGATTTTATTAGAATTATATATTGTTTATATCGATTTGAAAACCTAGAATAAAATGTAAGTGACATACCGGTGTAAGAATACGATGGGGGCGATTAATATGACATACAATCAAATACCAAAAGCACAAGGGCTCTACCATCCTGAATTTGAACATGATGCATGTGGGATCGGGTTATATGCTCATTTAAAAGGGCTTGCTACACATGACATCGTCAAACAAGGACTGAAAATGCTGTGCCAATTAGATCATCGCGGCGGACAAGGCAGCGATCCCCTTACAGGAGATGGTGCAGGATTAATGGTGCAGATTCCTGATAGATATTTCAGGCTGGCATGCCCGGAGATGAACTTGCCGGCAAAAGGACGCTATGGAGTAGGCATGCTCTTTTTCTCTAACAACGATGATGAGCGGAATGAAATCGAAGCTCGTTTGAATGCATTTATCGAACAAGAGGGCCAAACGCTATTAGGCTGGAGAACGGTTCCTGTTGATGCAACGAAAATCGGGGAGGTCGGCAAGGAGACATGCCCGACGATCCGCCAAGTATTCATCGGGGCAAGCGTTGGGATGACAGATGATTTAGCTTTTGAGCGTAAATTGTTCATTATCAGAAAACAAGCTGAAAACTGGGCTCGTGAACGCGGCAATCGTTTTTATTTTGCCAGCCTTTCAAGTACTACGATCGTATACAAAGGATTGTTGACACCAGAGCAGGTGGATGCCTTTTATCTTGACCTTCAACAGGAGGATTTCGTTTCTGCTTTCGCTTTAGTGCATTCACGCTTCAGCACGAATACTTTTCCTAGTTGGGAACGGGCACATCCAAACCGTTACCTGATCCATAATGGCGAAATCAATACGCTTAGAGGTAATGTGAATTGGATGAAAGCGCGTGAGCAGCAGTTTGTTTCAGAAGCATTCGGGGATGACCTGCAAAAGGTCCTGCCTATTTTGGATATAGACGGCAGTGATTCCTCGATTCTTGATAATGCACTTGAATTCTTCGTGCTTGCAGGGCGTAAGCCGGCACACGCGGCCATGATGCTCATTCCAGAACCGTGGACCGAAAATCCACATATGACGAAGGAAAAGAAGGCATTTTATGAATATCATAGCATGCTCATGGAGCCATGGGATGGTCCGACGGCCATATCCTTTACGAACGGCAAACAAATCGGGGCCATCCTTGATCGAAATGGTTTAAGGCCGGCAAGGTATTATGTGACAAAAGATGATTACATCATTTTCTCCTCTGAAGTCGGCGTGATCGATGTGGAGCCGGAGAATGTATTATATAAAGACCGTTTAAGCCCAGGCAGAATGCTTTTAATAGATTTAGAGGAAGGGCGGATTGTTTCCGATGAAGAAATCAAGTCCGAAATGGCCCAGGAAAATCCATACCAGCAATGGCTGGACGAACAGCTTGTCCAATTAAGTAATGAAGAGCCAGTGATTGAAGGGGAGCCATTGAATGATTTGTTATTCAGGCAAAAAGCGTTCGGATACACATATGAAGATGTCCAAAAATATTTATTGCCGGTCATTAAGGAAGGCAAAGATCCACTGGGCAGCATGGGGAATGACATTCCGTTAGCGGTCTTATCCGATCGCCCGCAATCGCTCTTCAACTATTTCAAGCAATCCTTTGCCCAAGTTACCAACCCGCCAATCGATTCGCTTCGTGAACAGATCGTCACATCAACGATGACATTTCTAGGTGCGGAAGGGGATTTACTGAAACCGGATGAAACGAACAGCCGCCGCATTCAATTGGATTCACCTGTATTGACGCCAGGTCAAATGCAGCAGTTGAAAGAAAATGCCTTTCCGGAATTCAGAAGCAAAGTCATCCACACTATATTTTCAGAAGATTTAGAGAACGGACTCGATCGCATCTGCCGTGAAGCGGAACAAGCGATCGCTGATGGTGTCAGCCTTTTGATATTATCTGACAAGGATATGGGCAAAGAAAAGGCTGCGATTCCTTCCCTGCTGGCTGCGAGCTCCCTTCATCAAGAGCTGATCCGTCATGGGAACCGTACGAAAGTGAGCATTATCGTTGAATCGGGGGAAGCAAGGGAAGTCCATCATTACGCATCCCTTATCGGGTATGGAGTGGATGCGATTTACCCGTACCTTGCTTATGAAACATATAAGCAGGCTGTATTGGAAGGCAGTTTAGCCATCAGCTACGAAGAAACGGTAAGGAAGTATGTAAGATCGTTGACAGAAGGCATCGTAAAGGTGATGTCGAAAATGGGCATTTCCACGATTCAAAGTTATCGCGGCGCACAAATTTTCGAAGCGGTCGGAATCGGCGCTGACGTAATCGAACGTTATTTCAGCGGTACGGCATCACAGCTTAGTGGGATAGATTTGGAAACGATAGCGGAAGAAGCGTTGATTCGCCATAGGAAGGCTGCAGCTGATTCGTATGATCAAACTCTTGAAAGCGGTAGTGATTTTCAATGGAGAAAAACAGGGGAACACCATGCGTTCAATCCCAAAACGATCCATACACTGCAATGGGCCTGCCGGAAAGGCGATTATAATTTATTTAAGCAATATTCAAACTTGGCGAATGAAGAGAGACTTGGTTTTTTACGGAATTTATTTTCGTTCGATCAAAAGCGCCAAAGCATTTCAATAGATGAAGTGGAATCCGTGGAATCCATCGTCAGCCGATTCAAAACGGGCGCTATGTCATTCGGTTCATTGAGTCAGGAAGCACATGAAACACTAGCGATTGCAATGAACCGTTTAGGCGGAAAAAGCAATAGCGGTGAAGGCGGGGAACACCCTAGCCGTTACCAAGTGGATGAAAACGGCGATAACCGCCGCAGCGGGATTAAACAAATTGCGTCCGGTCGTTTTGGAGTGAAAAGCCATTACCTTGTAAATGCCGATGAACTTCAAATCAAAATGGCGCAAGGTGCAAAGCCAGGTGAAGGCGGCCAGCTGCCGGGGAACAAAGTATATCCTTGGGTCGCAGAGGTACGTGGTTCCACACCAGGTGTCGGCCTGATTTCACCGCCTCCGCATCATGATATCTATTCGATTGAAGATCTGGCACAGCTGATCCATGATTTGAAAAATGCGAATCGTGATGCCAGGATCAGCGTCAAGCTTGTATCAAAAGCAGGCGTAGGCACGATTGCAGCCGGTGTGGCCAAAGGAGCCGCGGATGTCATCGTTATCAGCGGGTATGATGGCGGAACGGGTGCTTCACCAAAAACAAGTATCAAACATACCGGTCTTCCTTGGGAGCTGGGCCTTGCCGAAGCACACCAAACACTGATGCTGAATGGCCTGCGCAGCCGTGTAGTCCTTGAAACGGACGGAAAGTTAATGACGGGGCGCGATGTGGTCATGGCAGCCATCCTTGGTGCGGAGGAATTCGGCTTTGCTACGGCACCGCTTGTGGTCCTTGGCTGTGTCATGATGCGTGCTTGCCATTTGGATACATGTCCAGTGGGGGTAGCTACTCAAAACCCTGAGCTTCGCAGCAAATTTACTGGAGATCCGGATCATGTCGTGAATTTCATGCGCTTCATCGCTGAGGAAGTGCGGGAAACGATGGCTGAGCTTGGTTTTAGAACACTAGAAGAGATGGTTGGCCGCACTGATGTTTTACAAGTGAGCGAGCGGGCACAAAACCATTGGAAAGCGAAGCATCTGGACTTGACGACACTTCTTTTCCAACCGGAGGGAATACGTACGTATCAACTTCCTCAAAACCATAAAATCGAAGAATCCTTGGATATCCGTGAGATTTTACCTGTTGTGGAGCCTGCTTTAAATGACCAAACCCAGGTGGATGTCAGCTTCCCGATTACCAATGTGAACCGTGTGGTCGGAACGATCGTCGGCAGTGAAGTATCCAAACGCTACGGTGAGGAAGGGTTGCCTGAAGATACGATCACACTTCGTTTTACAGGATCGGCGGGCCAGAGCTTCGGTGCGTTCATTCCAAAAGGGATGTCGATGTATTTGACAGGTGATGTCAATGACTACGTTGGGAAAGGCTTATCTGGCGGGAAGATCATTGTCACGGCACCTGCAGGCAATCAGATTGAGGCCGGGGACAATGTAATTGCCGGAAATATCGCCTTATACGGCGGAACAAGCGGCGAGGCTTACATTAATGGCCGTGCCGGAGAACGATTTGCAGTACGGAACAGTGGAGTCAATGTCGTCGTTGAAGGAATTGGAGACCATGGCTGTGAGTATATGACAGGCGGACGCGTGGTCATTCTGGGCGACGTCGGCAAAAACTTTGCGGCAGGCATGTCAGGCGGCATCGCTTATGTACTTGCTGATGATGCAGAAGAATTCAAGGCATTATGCAATGGTGAAATGATAGAATTCGAGACGCTTGATGATATGGAAGATGCAAGCAAGGTAAAAGAAATGCTTTACAGCCACCTTCATTATACAGAGAGTGCCAAGGCATCTTATGTATTGGAGAACTGGGAGGGTTTCGCTAAGAAATTCGTAAAGGTCATTCCGAAAGATTACAAACGGATGATGAAAAGCATCAATGAGCAGAAGCATGCAGGGTTATCGGATGAGGAAGCGGTCATGAGTGCATTTCAGGCGAATGCCGTTCAAGATAAAAAAATCACTAAACAAGCTGTGATGCAGTGAGGAAGGGGAGAGAAAGATGGGAAAAGCAACAGGATTTATGGATTACCAGCGTGAAAAGCCAAAAGACCGGAATCCTCTCACTCGTTTAAGCGACTGGAGAGAATATACAGCTCCTTTCTCTGATGAAAAGTTAAGTACACAGGGAGCGCGGTGTATGGACTGCGCCACCCCTTTCTGCCATATGGGCATGGAGTTGAACCGGGTCACCACGGGCTGTCCGATTCATAATCTGATCCCGGAGTGGAATGATTTGGTTTACCGCGGCAGATGGAAAGAAGCATTGGACCGTTTGTCGAAAACGAATAATTTTCCTGAATTCACAGGGCGCGTTTGCCCTGCCCCATGTGAAGGGTCTTGTACGGTAGCGATAAGCGATCCTGCCGTTACCATCAAGAACATTGAACGGACCATCATTGATAAAGGATTTGAAAATGGCTGGATCACACCTCGCATCCCTGAGAGCAGGACCGGCAAGAAAATTGCCATCATCGGTTCAGGCCCGGCAGGATTGGCGAGTGCCGACCAGTTGAATCAAGCAGGTCATTCGGTCACGGTTTATGAGCGCTCAGACCGTGCAGGCGGGCTGTTGACATACGGCATCCCGAACATGAAACTTGAAAAGGAAGTCGTTGCACGCCGAATCAAATTATTGACCCAGGAAGGCATCGATTTCATTACCAATACAGAAGTAGGCAAAGATATAACAGCCGAAGAACTGCAAAATCAATACGATGCAGTCATCCTGTGCACAGGTGCCCAAAAGCAGCGTGACCTGGAAATTGATGGCCGCGGGGCATCAGGCATTCACCTAGCAATGGATTACTTGACCACTTCGACTAAAAGCCTGTTGGACTCCAATTTTGAAGACGGCAAGTTTTTAGATACTAAGGGGAAGGATGTCATCGTCATCGGGGGCGGGGATACAGGAGCTGACTGTGTCGCGACGGCCCTTCGCCAGGAATGTAAGAGCGTCGTACAATTCGGGAAGCATCCAATCCTTCCGACGGCCCGTACATCAGATAATATGTGGCCTGCCTACCCGAATGTATTTTCCCTTGAATATGCATATGAAGAAGCGGAAGCGAAATTTGGTGCAGATCCGCGTCAATATTCAATCCAAACAAAGAAAATCGTAGCCGATGAAAATGGCAATGTTAAAGAACTGCACACAATCTCCATGGAAAAAATCAAAGGCGATGATGGAATATACATTTTCAGGGAAATTCCGGGAACTGAAAAAGTATGGCCTGCACAATTCGTTTTCATCGCAATCGGATTTGAAGGAACGGAAATGCCACTATTAACTCAATTTGGCGTTGAAACAGTCAATCAAAAAATTGATGCCGTCTATGGCGAATACAGAACGAATGTCGAAGGCGTTTTCGCCGCCGGAGATGCAAGAAGAGGGCAAAGCCTCATCGTTTGGGCGATCAATGAAGGCCGTGAAGTAGCACGTGAAGTGGACCGCTACTTGATGGGCGCAACGGTATTGCCTTAATAGAAAAAAGAAGTGCCATATTGAACTGCACCCCAATTGTTAGACACCATCTAACAATTGGAGGTGCAGTTTTTTTGACTAAATATACGATAGACGA
>NZ_JBHZPE010000088.1:0-9798 GCF_042787985.1 Peribacillus sp. YIM B13481 | reverse complement strand
TGTTCCAGAAAGTTGGATACAGCGTAGCGATGGGAAATGCGAAAGATGTCATAAAAGCTGTTTGTACAACGACAACCATGAAAAATGATGAGAACGGGGTAGCTTATGCGATTTATCGATATATGGAGAACTTCGAGGTTCAAAAATAAGTGTCAATGCCGAAGGAGCAAGCGATAAAATGGCATGGATATATATCAAATAATGGCAGGACTTTTGGAAATCGTCTGTTTATGAGGGGGGATTGTTTATGGCAGTAGCAAAAAAGCAGGTCAAAAAATGGTTTACCTTATGTATCTTAATTTTGGGAGGAGGAACAATATTTAAATTGTCATCCTTAAAAGATGCTTTTTACATTCCGATGCAAAAATATTTTCATCTTTCACATACCCAAATAGGTTTGGCATTATCTGTATATGCTATTGTGCAAATGTTTGGTTATGTAGTCTCCATTTATATCACTGATAGATTTTCTAAAAGGAAGTTAATTCCGATTGGATTGATTGGGGTAGGTGCAACTGGGATTTATTTATCTACTATACCAAGTTATTATGGAATTTTAGCTTCTTGGGGAGTAATGGCTTTATTTACAGAGATTACTTTTTGGCCAGTATTGATAAAAACCGTTAAATTGCTTGGAGACTCCGACGAACAAGGCAGGATGTTTGGATTCCTTGAAGCTGGCCGTGGTGTTGTAGATACAATCGTTGCATTCTCTGCTCTAGGTATATTTATTTGGTTAGGATCTGAGTCATTAGGTTTCAGAGCCGCAATTTTATTCTTTGCCTTGATTACAATTATTGTTGGTATTATTAGTTATTTCTTTATAGAGGACGATATTATTGAAACGTTTGATAAGGGTGGAGAAGAAATTAGCAAAAGTAAAGTAGCTTTGAAAGGTGCGATTCAAGCAATTAAAACTCCCAAATTGTGGTTTTCCTCATTTACAATATTTTGCGTTTATACGGTTTACGCAGGCTTAACTTACTTTATTCCGTTCTTGCAAGAAATTTATGGAATGCCGGTAGCATTATTAGGTGTATATGGGATTATAAACCAATACGGATTAAAAATGATAGGCGGTCCCATCGGTGGATTCTTAGTTGATAAAAAATTTAAATCAGCGACAAAATACCTTAGATTTACATTTCTCTTATCCATTATTACAATGATAATTTTTATTATGCTTCCACATGACAAAATGAATATTTATATAGGAATAATTGCGACACTTGGCTTCGGATCGATTGTATTTACTCAACGGGCTGTGTTTTTTGCCCCATTAGATGAAATTGATATTCCAAAAGAAATAAGTGGTGCTGCCGTATCATTAGCTTGTTTAGTTGGTTATGCTCCTTCAATTTTCGCCTTTGCCATGTATGGTAATATTCTGGATCACAATCCTGGAATTACTGGATATAGATATGTATTTATGATTATGATTGCATTTGCAGCTATAGGTTTTATTATAAGTAACTATTCAGTTAAAATTTTAAAAAAGAAAAAACAAACTAACTGATATTTGGAAGATAATTAAATGAATGCTTAATTTTTTATCGATAAATTGGCTTAAATTTGGGTAACAAATGAAAATTGGATTAGAAACAGAAAGCTTTCACTTGCAGTTTATTATCGGTTGAATGAATATTTTCGATTTTATCAGAAAAACAGCTGAATTAGGATTAGACGGAGTCATACTTTACACAGAATAATTTTAGAAATGTGTCATTCATATGTTTCTACTTTTAAACGACCTAAAGGTTCGGGGGGAGTAAGCGAAGTAAGGAAAGGATCATTTAAGATGTAAAAACCGTATTTCCATCAAAACTGATTGATCCTTTAACAACATCTATAGAAGTGAGGATCTTTTAGAACAAATGTTATTGGCCCAAGATAATGAAATTAAAGAATCTGTACAAACGGTCAAAAAGTTACGAGAAAAACATTGTAGATAAAAAGGAGATTTTTATTATGAAAGAAGCAGTTTTAACAAATAATGCGCCACAACCTATTGGACCATATTCCCAAGCGGTATTATCAAAAGGGATTCTCTATATTTCGGGGCAACTCCCTTTAAATCCTAATACTAATAAATTAGCTATAGGCATTGAAGACCAAGCAAGACAATGTTTAGAAAATTTAAAGCACATTTTAATAGAAAAAGGTCTAGAAATGAATTCAGTTTTGAAAACAACTATATTTGTGACTGATTTATCAGATTTTCAAACTGTAAATGAAATTTATGCGGAATATTTTTCGAAGCCTTTTCCAGCTAGGAGTACCATTCAGGTAGCAGAATTACCTATGAGTGCAATGATTGAAATTGAATTGATGGCCGAGGTAAAAAGGTGACCAATTATTCTTTTTTGGAGAGAATGTGTTCCGTCGTTTAGTTGCTGGTTCTTCCCTTATTTAAGAGAACTTTCGTAAGCAAAGTCGTTAAGCAGAAATTAATTCAAATAAAAATAGAAGTCGAACAAAATTTAGTTTAATTTCTTCTCTGCACAATAAATTAACATAAAGGTGGGTAAAACATGAAAATTGGATTAGAGACAGAAAGCTTTCACTTGCAGTTTATTACAGGTCGAATGGATATTTTCGGTTTTATCAGAAAAACAGCCGAATTGGGATTAGATGGAGTCATGATCAATATTGTTCCATGGCCAGGGTTACCAGGAATTGGTACATTAGATTCGTTTGAACCGGAATACTTAGACAATGTGAAAAAAGAAATTCAAAAGTATGGATTTTTCGCTGAAATCGATACAAATGGAACCAATCCGAAACATCTAACCGAGGTCATTGAGGCCGCGCATAGAATTGGAGCGGATGTCATTCGTACGTATACCTGCATGGGAGAATATGATCCAGACAGATTGAGAAGAGCTCCTGAAGATATTAAACAAATTGTACCATTATTAAAGAAATATAGAATCAAGCTTGCTGTTGAAAATCACGAGGAAGAGTTAACGGATGAAGTGATTCAAATCATTAAGGAAGTCAACAGCCCTTGGGTTGGTGCTCATTGTGATTTCGGGAATGCAATGATGGCATGGGAGGACCCGGTTGAAGCTGTAAGAAAATTAGCACCACATGCCTTTACAACTCATTTTAAGGATCATATTATCGTCCATGATGGCGAAGATTACAGGGTATGTGGCGTACCTGCTGGGACTGGTAATATCGATTTGGAAGAATGTTTTAAAATATTGATTGAGAATTCAATGTTGACTAGAATCAACGTTGAAATGTGCTTCCCGTATGCCATCCATTTTAAGAGAGAGCCTGGTACAGGCGGAGTCTTTGCAGTAGGCGAAGGAGCATTTAAGGTGGAACAACCTCCTTATGATTTAAATGTAATTAAACCATTGGATTACTATTATCCGCCAACAGAACTTCTAGAACAAATGATTGAGGATCAAGAAAAAGGTGCAGAGCAATCGGTTAGATATGCACTTGCATTAAGGGATAAATACTGCCGCTAAATAAAAAACAGGGAGAGGTTCTTTCGGGAATAATCTCCCTGTTTTTTATTTTGCAGAAGGGTGCTTGAGTTTAACAATAGGGTTGTTACACAACACTTTCTTATGGAACCTAAAGGGGCTGGTTAGTTCAAGAGTGAGTTTTGATCTTTGTTCAACAATTGGGCCAGATTGTGGAAGATCATTTTAAAAGAAAATTCGATATTTGTCTGTGAGATTTTGAAGAATTGTACTAAGCTAAAGGACAGAATAGTTGAAGAAAATCAAGTTTATATATATTTTGTCCATCAACGTTCCATTGTAATGTAATCCTTTTTTCTATCTTTTTATAAGATTTAAATAGAAATATTACATCAATTGGGTTCTAACTCCCCCAAAAGTAGCAAGATGAGCGAATAAAAAAACAGTACCACCGCTATAAAAGTGGTGGTACTGCTATATTGAGTGACAAGTGTTTTATTAATTAGAACGTACTTGCTACTTTAACAGCTTTTTCAAGCCCTGCAGCAATAATTTCTTCTGCTTTATCAGGGAATTGATTGTGACCCTCAATCACTACTTTCTCTGTATTTTTTACACCGAAGAAGCTCATCATACTTGCTACATATTTAACAGCCATTTCTACTTCAGCTTTTGGTCCTTCAGAATATACACCGCCACTTGCGTTTAATAATGCAATTTTCTTATCTCCAATCAGACCTACTGGACCTTCTGGTGTATATTTAAATGTTTTGCCTGCGCGGTTTAAATAATCAATATATGTGTGTAGTACAGCCGGAATTGTTAAGTTCCATAATGGGAATCCAAACACAACTTTATCAGCTGCAAGGAATTGTTCTAAATATTTATCAGCAACAGTTACTGCTTTTGTTTCTTCTGCTGTTAAACCCAGTCCTCTACTAGCTTTAAATGTACCGTTAATCATATCTACTCCTACATATGGCAATTCTTCCTTGTATAAATCAAGCTCTACCACTGTATCATTTGGATGTGATTCTTTATAGCTAGCTAAAAAAGCCTCATATAATTTCACACTCACCGCTTGGTTTGCGGGGCGATTGTTTGCTTTTACAAATAAAACTGTTGTCATTCTCTTTTCCTCCTATTGGTCACTCTTTTGTTGTTATATATTTATTCACTAAAAAGGGAATCCTATTGTCTTTACAATATCTTTTTAAAAGAATACTCCATGTCTCCGCCTAGAGCTTCAGCTGTATCACCAGTTTCTCTGAAGTCATGTGTATGAATCTTTTCAAACGGACCAAAGTTTACTTGCTTATAAAATTCATAACAAGGGAATCCGTCATGTGCACCTTGAATATCGATAGTACCATCTTTTTTTACATGTACAGTTAATAGATAATCAACGGGAGGTGCATATACATTTAATGGGTTGCTAGCACTAGCAATCATTTGAAATTTGACGTCATCTGACCTCCATACAACATCAGTGCACAAAATGCCTTCCGTTCTAGCTTTTCCTGTTTTTTTATTAACGGAACCATCAGGAGTTGTGATTCTTTCTGTTGTTATGCCCGTATTCGCATATGTGAAAATTTCTTTTTTGTAAAAATCTACAACTACTTCTTGTTCCACTCTAGAACGCATAGCGTTTACCGCATAAGGTGTAAATTCACGTGCATCACCTTCAAATTGAATAATGTTTCCTGTTTGAGTATCCTTCTTAGGTTCAGTCCAAGACATTGGAATAAATACACTTGCTCTAACTTTAACGATATTAGTCATGAGGCACACCTCTGTAATTCTTGATTTATTTTGGGTAATAATAATATTGACCCATTGAGCAAAACAGGCCGCAATTTCTTCCGTATAAGTTATTGCTTTTCCTTTAATAGTTGCTGCTTGTAAACTTCTACTTAGTATTTATATCTAGATTGTCGTTTTAAAACTGTATTCCATTTCCCCAGCTAGTGCTGCCGGAGTGTCACCAGTTTTTCTGAAATCATGTGTATATATTAATTCAAATGGACCGAAATTTGTTTGTTTATAAAATTCATAGCAGGGGAACCCATCATGTGCACCTTCAATCTGTGCAGCACCACTCTTGTTAACATGTATAGTTAATAAATAATCAGCCGCAGGTGCTGCTGCATTTAAAGGATTACTTGCACTTGCCCTCATTTCAAAAGAAACTTCATCAGTGCCCCACAAAACATTAGTACATACAATATTTTCTGTACTTGTTTTTCCTTTTTTATAATCAATAGAACCATTTGGATTTGTAACTTTTACAGTTACGATACAAGCATTTACATATGTGAAAATTTCTTTTTTATAAAAATCAATAATCACTTCTTGCTCTAATCTTGACCGCATAGTGTTTACAGCGTTTGGTGTAAATTCACGTGCATCACCAGTGTATTCGAATATCTTTTCTGTTGCAGGATCTTTAATAGGTTCCAACCAAGCATATGGTGCAAATACACTTCCTCTAATTTTAACGATAGCCATGAGAACCCTCCATAATGTATTAATTTTTTTATAATCGAATTATAGTCAATTTGATTGACTACATTGCGTATAGTACAATGGATTTTAAACAAAGTCAATCTAATTGACTTTATTTAAGGAGGTTTTATGTATGAATCATGAAATATTTAGTGAGTTGGATCTTACATCACTTTTATCATTATCCTTTAGTACATCAATTACTGAATTACATGACAGATTGAGTGAATTGGGATTTGGAGATATTAGACCTGCACATGGTTTTATGTTTAAATGTATCACTCCCAATGGTGCAACAGGTATAGAACTAGCCGAATATTTAGGAATTACAAAGCAAGCTGTGAGTAAAATGGTGGATTATCTTGAGAAAAGTGGCTATGTAATGCGCAAAGCTCATCCCACTGATAAGAGAGGGAAAATTATTGTTTTGACTGAACGAGGTTGGTTAGTTGTGAAAGCAAAAGAGAAGATACTAACTGAAATTGAGCAACGTTGGATTGAAAAGATAGGTGCTGAACGCCTGCAAATGCTCAAAGAAGATTTAACAAAATTAGTTTATGAAGAAAATGAAGATAAACTATCATCGAGGTTAAAACCTGTCTGGTAATTATAGAGTTTATAAAGGGAACTTATAATCGTGCTTAAATTCGTACTAACAGTACACATTCCTGTAATGATTTAAATTAGCAGCAAGGTTTGTGGAGAATTGTACGGGAGCGTTAGTTGAAGAGAAACAAGCTAACATTTGTGTTTCTATTTTCGTTGTTCCATTAAAGGGCGCAATTCTTGAAGAAGGTTCGCTTTTCTTATAGAACTAACCAGCCACTAGTTTGTCAACATTTTTCAATAAACACTTAAAATGTTTCATGTTATACTAAATTTGCGTATGCCAAATAACCTTCCAAGGTTCTGTGTTTGGAAAGTTTTGGACTGTTTAGTTATACTTTAAAGCTAGGCTAGATCTTGGAAAGTCGATTTACTTTTTAAAAGTGCATAAATCCAATGTAAGAATTTATTGGTACATGCTATCACAGCTACTTTACAGGGCTTTCCTTCCTCACGTTTCTTATCATAAAATTCTCGTAATCGCCTGTTACGAGGAATGATTTCATCTGTCGTTTTCTTTTTGCGACAATCACGAATGGCACATTTTACAGCCATATACAAGGCGTGTCGCAGCCTACTAGAACCTCTTTTGGTAATCCGATTTAAAGTACCTTTGAATGTACCAGATTCAAAGACACCTGGATCGATTCCGGCAAATGCAACCAAGAAAATTATAAAGAAAGTGGGAAAACGATTGAAGCGATTAGAACAGGTGGCTACATACTATATTGAAGAGTTTAGTCAATATTCGCTAGCGGTAATCCGTTCAAAACAAGGAGTTACTCCCACTTTCGAAGGTAAAATAGTTATTTCGAAAGTAATACCTTTACTAAACCTTAAAGAACAAAACAAAGAAATTTATTTTAAAAATATCAATCAAATGCGTTTAATTACTGCGCCTACTTTTTCTTTTATACTTCAAGAAATCAAGTTAAATTTTAATTCAATAAATCATTTGAAGTTGAATTAGTTGAGCAAAACCCTACTGTTATATATGTATTGCAGTGGGTAAAAATTCACCTTTTTATTCTTTGTTAAAGACTAATATAAGTTAGCGATGATAAAAGAATTGATGTAATAATAATGGCAATAAGTGGACGTATTGCTTTGGTACGTAGTTCTTTCAAGCTAATATTCAATCCTAATCCGGTCATTGACATTGTTAACATAAATGATGTGAAGTCTGCAATATCAGACATCACTTTTTGTGATACCAATACCTTATTACCAATGATATAGCTTCCCACAAAACTCATAACAATAAAGCCAATTAAAAACCATGGAAACTCGAATCTTGCCTCCCCTTCTATTTTTCCTTTCTTTTTCATCCAAAGCATGAGGATAAAGCAAACTGGAATTAATAGGAATACTCGTGTAAGTTTGGCAAGTAATGCGTGAGCAAGAGCATCCTGGCCTGCCGGGGCAGCAGCTAAAGCAACATGGCCTATCTCGTGTAGGCTGATTCCAACCCAATTTCCGTAGTTCATAGGACCAATTGATAAAAAAGGATATATTAGCGTATAGATTATTGAAAACACTGTGCCGACTAATGCGATGATGCCTACTCCCATAGCCGTATCTTCATCTTTTGCTTTTATAATAGGCGATACGGCCGCGATGGCAGCTGCACCACAAATGCCTGTGCCAACACTTAATAATAAAGAAAGATTAAAATCTGCCTTCAGCCATTTTGCAATAATCATAAGAACAGCAATTGAAAAAATGATCGTTATTGTCCCTCTTAGCAATAGAGGGACACCCTGATGAAATATCACAATCATGTTAAGCTTTAATCCATAAAGTATGATGGCAAACCTCAATAATTTTTTTGATGAAAATTGAATACCATTACGTAATTTTTCTGGATATCCAAAAACCTGTCTATAAACTACAGCTAGTAAAATGGCGCATGCAAGAGGTCCAATATGATTTAGACCTGGCAACGCTGCTAAAAAAAAACCTAATACGGCTATGAGCAAGGTAAAACCAATTCCAGAAATCAAAGAAACATTTAGCTTTTTTGCCGGTTTTTTTTGCATATTTGGACTGGGAGTTATTAACGCTTTTTGTTCCAATGTTTTTCAACCCCTTATTTGGATTATTTTTAATTTATCGTAACTTATGATTTACAATAAGGAAAATAAATGATTATTATAGTTGTAATAAGTAAATACGATAGTAAGGAGGGGAACATATGGATCAACTATTATCTGTATTTATATCTGTAGCTGATAAAAGAAACTTTTCCAGAGCAGCGGAAGAGCTTCATATGACCCAACCAGCAGTCAGCCAGCAAATTCAACAATTGGAAAAATACGTAGGTGCAAAACTACTTCTGCGAACAAACAAATCTGTCCAGATAACTAAAGCAGGAGAAATAGTCTATTTACATGCTAAGGAAATTACAGGTTTATATAAACGAATGTCGATGTTAGTGAATGAATTAAATAACGAGCCAACAGGACCATTAAAAATTGGTGCCAGCTATACCTTTGGAGAGTATGTATTACCACATATACTTGCAAGAATGAAAAACTTATTTCCTAATATCATCCCTTCGGTACAGATTGGCAACACAAGGGATATTGCCAAAGCAATCACAAGTCATGAGATCGATGTAGGTATTGTAGAGGGGGAAATTTCTCTTCGAAATATATATATAAAATCGGTTTCCACCGACCAAATGTATATCGTGGCAGGGGGCAAATATCCAATTTATTTCAATAAGGAAGTTTCACGAAGACAGGTAGAACAAGAGAATTGGATTGTCCGTGAAGAAGGTTCTGGTACAAGAGAGGCAACAGAAACATTATTTCAATCTTTACAAATACGTCCTTCCAAGTTAATGGAATTCGGCAGCACACAACTTATAAAAGAAGCAGTTGAAGCTGGGCTTGGTATTAGTTACTTATCTGAACTTACTGTAAGAAAAGAAAGAATGCTCGGTACCATTCAAGTATTAAATGTAAAAGGGACACCGATAAAAAGAAATTTTTCAGTTATAACAGAATCTGTGGAATTGCATACGAAATCTATGAACTTATTTATTGAGTTAATAGAAAAATATCTAAAGAACCAATTATTGCAATAGCTCTATTTTATAAAATAATCAAAAATATAAAAAAAGACAACGCTCCTTGAACTGTGCCCCATTTTACGGACAGTAGAAAAAAGTGCCTAAGCAGCTAATAAATGGTCCCGGTATTGTACCGGGGCCATTTTCCTTAGCCCCCATTGATAACGA
>NZ_JBHZPE010000087.1:0-10097 GCF_042787985.1 Peribacillus sp. YIM B13481 | reverse complement strand
CCATTAATTTAAAGAAGATGGCCAATTGGACATGGCGAGGTCCAAAAATGGCCTAACATAGTGGGCTCGTAGAGCCCCAATCTCCTAACTTCAGGCAAAAATTCAAAGGGAATCTCAAAAAGGGGTTCGGAATTTTTTAATTCCGAACCCCTTTTGTCTACAAACTGTGGGACTGACGTATGTCAGTCCCATTTTTAAAGAGAAGGCCTAAAAGTCCCGCTGCCAAAGGAATCACCAAAAGCCATATGTATCACTTGTGAAGTGAGATGCTTATAAAATAAGTGATACAAATGAAAAATCACCCTATAGTTTATAATAATTTTAATATAGTATTGATTATCATTATTGAGGTAGTATAATAGGTATAACAAGCAGTTAAAGCGAGGAGGACAGTTTAAATGGTAGCAAAAGTCTGTGAAACATGCGGAAAACCAATAAAAAGGCTAAAGCATTCTTCCCTATGCCAATGCGGTCCTAAGATATTGAGCAATCAATTTTCAGTTAAAACAAAAAAATAGAATCCATGGCTTAAATCATAAATTAAACCGATTATTCAATTAATCGGTTTTTGTTTATCCATGAAGGGTAAAAATGTGAATAAAACAATATTTATCCTTTTATCTAATTAAAAATATTTTTCATTTCAATAAAAATAATGTACGATTAGAGGATAGAATAAAACGTCATGGCGGAAAAGACATATGTTCAGATTGTCTAAACCATCACGTTACGGTTTGGAGGGGTTATATTGGGAACGAGACATTAAAAATTGGCGAGTTGGCGGAAATGGCGAATGTTACAAAACGAACCGTTGATTATTATACGAACTTAGGCCTGCTTAAAGCAGAGCGTTCCGCCTCTAATTACCGCTATTATTCGGTAGGTGAACTTGAAAGGCTCCGCAGTATCGAGGGATATAAAAGAAAGAACCTTTCATTGGAAGACATAAAAGATATATTTAAACAGGAAAAGGAATTCGCATCAGCAATTGAGGAAACAGGTCTTCAACTGAAAAATAAAATGGATGGCCTGAACGAAGAACTTCAAGAAGTCATCAGCTTGATTAAAAAAGACGAAAAAAATGAGCTTCTTCTAAAAAAACAGATTTCCCATGAAAGCATGGCCTTGATCCAATCATTACTAGTGTTGCTGGTATGATTAAAATTTATTCCCTATTATTTTGTGTGCAAAGGTGCATATTAACGATATAGGCTAAATGGTTTTGGTTCATGTTAAGGCGAAAATCGCTTTTTGAAACGAATAAACCCATTTATACAGGAGGTGCTTGGGATTAAACCGTGTATGTCTAATCCAAATGTTAGAAGGATAGGCACTTCATGGTGAACCCGCACATATTGGAGATTTTTATAAAATTATTAGCAGTAGCTGTACTAATAGCATTAACCGCATTTTTCGTTGCATCGGAATTTGCAATCGTGAAAGTCAGAAGTTCCCGAATCAATCAGTTGATTGAAGAAGGGCATAGAAATGCACTTGCGGCTAAGAAAGTGACGACCCATATTGATGAGTACTTATCTGCCTGTCAGTTGGGGATTACAGTAACTGCCTTAGGTTTGGGGGTCTTGGGTGAACCGACAGTTGAGGCGATTTTAAGACCATTGTTCAATAAATGGGGATTAGAGGAATCGGTAAGTCATATCATTTCTTTCGTAATCGCATTCGGTTCTGTAACATTCCTTCATGTTGTAGTGGGGGAACTGGCACCAAAAACAGTTGCGATCCAAAAGGCAGAAGAGGTAACCTTGCTTTTTTCAAAGCCGTTAATTCTCTTTTACCGGATTTTGTACCCATTTATTTGGTTACTGAATGGTTCTGCCCGTCTCCTAACTGGCATATTCGGATTAAAGCCTGCTTCTGAGTCCGAAATGGCCCACTCTGAAGAAGAACTGCGCATCATTTTATCGGAAAGCTATAAAAGCGGTGAGATCAACCAGTCGGAATACAAATATGTAAACCAGATATTTGAATTTGATGAGCGTATTGCGAATGAGATCATGGTTCCGCGTACGGAAATGACCGTTATCGAAAAGGGCATGCCTTTATTGGAAGTTGTTGAACTTATTCAAGAAGAACAATACACAAGGTACCCAGTCATAGACGGTGATAAAGATAATGTCGTGGGAATGGTCAATATCAAGAGACTTTATACAGCGACGATTACAGAGGAAAATGTAACAGAGCTGACGGTGGATTCCTTTGTAACACCTGTCATCCGTGTTCTTGAAACGATCGCCATTCATGATCTGCTGCTGAAAATGCAGAAGGAACGGATTCATATGGCGGTCTTGACTGATGAATATGGCGGAACTGCCGGCCTTGTTACAGTTGAAGACATCCTTGAAGAAATCGTTGGGGAAATCCAGGATGAATTTGACCAGGATGAACGTCCGCTTATTCAAAAAATTAATGAAGGACATTATGTTTTCGATGCAAAAACATTGGTTGAAGACGTCAATGATACCCTTGCAATCGATTTGCCAGAGGAAGATATCGATACATTGGGCGGATGGTTCCTGACAGGCCGATTTGAGATTGCGGTCGGGGATAGAATTGAATATGCCGGATATGAATTTACTGTAAAGGAAATGGCCGACCACCATGTTTTATATGTGGAAGTGAAGAAAATTCAATAACAGATTCGCAACAAGAGCCGAAGGTGAAAACTTTCGGCTTTTATTATGAGTAAATACGGATTTAAAAACTGTCCTCGGTTCGGACAATGGCCTTTTGGTTATAACAATGGAAAAGATAGACTGCCACTTAATTGGAAAAAGGAATGCATTTAAAAAAACTCTGCAGGTAACCATTTTAGCTATGGAAATGTTAAAATGGAGTCTGAGCAATGAATCTATCTATCATTTAGTAAATTAAAAGCATATAAAGAAAATTCCTAGTGATCCAAATGATAGTAATAAGATGTATTTTGCAATGCCGTTTATTTCTGGCTGATTATAAATTTGTATGAAGGTGGGCGGGAAAATGGGTTTTAGGAAGAAGCAAATGTTGGGATTCGGTTTAATCTTACTTTTCTTGGCTATTTTACTTTCTTTCATGATGTTCATGCTTAACAATCTAAAGAGTAGCATGACGGAAATAGTTGAAAATCGCTACGAAAAGGTTCAAGCTTCGATGGAAATCCGTCAGCTGTTTTCTAGGTCGGACCGTGAGATTTTGTTTGCAGCTAATGATGCAAATAAAGAAGAAAGAGCAGAGAGCCTTGAAATCATCAATGAGAATCATAGTTTGATTGAATCAAAAATTGCAGGGTTATCAGGCAGTTTACAGAGGGTGAAAGCAAAACAATTATTGAAAGAGTTTGAAACTCAATATGCTTCTTACTCCATAACTGAGGCTGAGATCATCCAAAAGATAAAATCGGGAAACTCTTCGGATGATCTTTCAAACTTGATGGACGATCAAAGGGAAAAACGAAAGAAAGTCATCAGTACGATGGATGAATTTAAGGATTACCAAGAAGGTGTCATGAAAGATACCTTAAGTAATTCGAAACAAACTTATGAAGATATGATCGGTTTTGTGATTTTTGCGGTCATTCTCAGCATTTTGGTTATTTCCGTAACAGTTGTTTGGATGATTCGCAGTACATCGAAAGATCTGCAATCCATTACGAAAGTCATCAAAAATATCGATTTTAAAAATTTATCGGTCGTACCTAGAATTCCGGTTCGAACTACTGATGAAATTGGTGATATAGCGAGATCGTTCAATGATATGGCTGAATCGCTTGAAGTTTATAATCGAAAAGAGAAAGATTTCACTGATAAGATCAGTGAACAGAACTGGATCCAGACCCGTGTTGCAGATATAGCTACCATGTATCAGCGCATTGTTGAGGTGGAAGTTCTAGCTGACCGATTCATTACGAGACTTGCACCGATGATGGGAGCTTCAATTGGAGCTTTTTACCTCAAGCGGGGTGAGGGTGAGGATATGCGTTTTGTTAAGCTTGCCAGCTTTGCAGGAGATGGTGAAGACTCAGGCAGACGTGAATTCCGTATGGGCGAAGGTTTGATCGGACAATGCGCCCTTGAAAAGAAATCGAAAGTCATTGACGATATCCCTGAAGATTTCCACTTGGTTACAACGGGATTAGGGGAAGTCAATCCGAAAAGCATTGTCATTGCGCCAGTGGTTTTTGAGGATGAAGTTGTGGCGATGGTTGAATTGGCAAGCTTGGAGGCCTTTACGAAGTTGCAAAAACATTTCCTGAACCAGGTTCTTGATACTCTAGGCATTACGATTAATAATGTAGAGGGCCGGATGGAAATAGAGCGTTTATTGCAAGAATCACAGGCACAAACCGAAGAGTTACAGGCTCAATCGGAAGAATTACAATCACAGTCAGAGGAAATGCAAGCCCAATCAGAGGAACTGCAAACACAGGCTGAAGAGTTACGGATGATTAATGAACAATTAGAAGAGAGAAACCGTGAAACGGAAGAAAAATCAAAAGAGCTTCAAGTCGCAAAACAAAACCTTGAAAAACAAGCCGAAGAATTAAAGTTAAGTTCAAAATATAAATCGGAGTTCATGGCAAATATGTCCCATGAATTGCGGACACCGCTCAATAGTATTCTGATTTTATCAGAAATGCTTTCCGATCCAAATGATAGTAAATTAACTGAAGAGCAACAGGAATTCGCTCGTGTCATTAACTCATCAGGGCAAGACTTATTAACGTTGATCAATGACATTTTGGATTTATCAAAAGTTGAAGTCGGAAAGCTCGAAGTGGTCTTTGATGAAATGAATATGAGTGAACTTCCTGAGTTATTGCACCGTAACTTCGATCATGTAGCCAAGAAAAAGAACATTGACTTTATAATAGAAAAAGATAAAAATGTTCCGGATATTTTCTTTACGGATGAACAACGCTTCCAGCAAATTTTGAAAAACCTGTTGTCCAATGCATTTAAATTCACAGAAAAAGGTTATGTGTCAGTCCAAATCAAAAAAGCTGATGAAGAAAATGTAGCACAATGGATACAGACAAAAGGAGCTAGCAATTGGGTTGAAATTAAGGTGAAGGATACGGGTATCGGAATTTCAAAAGAGAAGCAAAAACTTATCTTTGAAGCGTTCCAGCAAGGTGATGGAGCTACAATGAGAAAATATGGCGGTACAGGACTTGGGCTATCGATTTGCCGGGAGTTTGCCAAACTCCTAGGAGGCTGGGTGATTGTAGATAGTGAAGAAGGGCAAGGCAGTACCTTCACCCTCTTTATTCCAAGCATGCCAGAGGGCTTCAAAAATGTTGGCGAAGCAATAGCGGCTTCTCCAGAAGTGGCAGCTGCTGCTAACCACGATGAGCCTGCGGCACCTTTTGGCGATCAGGGAGAACCGGATGCAGGTATGATGGATGAAGAAGATCGGGATAAGGCCAAACCATTCTGCAATAAAACAGTACTTGTCGTCGATGATGACCACCGAAATATATTTGCACTGAAAAATGCCCTGAAGCATGAGGGGATGGAAATCCTTACAGCTGAAAACGGCTACGAATGTTTGGAACTCCTTGAAAAAGGTAACGATATAGATGTAATATTGATGGATATCATGATGCCAGGCATGGACGGTTACGAAACGATGACCAGAATTCGCGAGCAAAGTAAGTTCGAGAATCTTCCAATCATCGCGCTAACGGCCAAAGCGATGAAAGGCGATAGGGAAAAATGCCTGAAGGCTGGCGCTTCCGATTATGTCAGCAAGCCATTAAAATTAGATCAGCTGTTATCCGTTCTAAGAGTATGGCTGACTAATTAATTGATTGATAGTATGGGTAAGGAAGGTTTTGCATGAAGGATACTTTAACGATTGAAGAAAGAGAAGATATAGAAATCGAATTATTGTTAGAGGCCATTTATTCCGTTTCCGGCTTTGACTTTCGCAAGTATATGCGTTCTTCAATTAAAAGAAGAGTTGAAAATAGAATGAGACTGGATCATATTCGCAGGATTAGCGGAATGATAGAAATGGTTTTATATGAAAAAGGCTATGTCGAGAAGCTTTTGAAGGATTTTTCAATAAATGTTACAGAAATGTTTCGCGATCCGGAATTCTTTAAAGCTTTTCGTTTGAATATCGTTCCGCTTTTGAAAAACCTTCCCGAAATCAGAATATGGCATGCTGGTTGTTCGACCGGTGAAGAAGCCTTTTCCATGGCGATCATCCTCAAGGAAGAAGGACTTTATGATAAGGCAAGGATTTATGCCACTGATATGAATGATGAAGTCCTCAGTCATGCGGAAAAAGGAATATTACCATTAAATAGAATGCAGTCTTATACAAAAAACTATCTGCATGCTGGCGGTAACCGAGAATTTTCGGAGTATTACACAACCGATTATCAAAATGCCTACCTTGATTCGAGTCTCCTTAAAAACATTGTGTTTTTCCAGCATAATTTAGTTACTGATGGTTCGTTCAATGAATTTCATATCATAATGTGCCGGAATGTGATGATTTACTTTACCGGTGAATTACAGACCTATGTTAATCAGTTGTTTTATGACAGTCTTTGTAAAGACGGTTTCCTTGCAGTTGGCAGTAAGGAAACACTTCATACATCATCCTTTTCGGAAGATTATGAGGACTTTGACTCAAAGGAACGGATTTATCGGAAATTGTAAAAAGAAAGAGTACGCATATTTGCGTACTCTTTCTTTTAATTTATAGGGATATACTATATTTTCCGCTTTTTTTGCATTTCTATGTTTATGGTGTCGGAAGAAGGGGTATAAACAATGAGTTGGTCTTCATTTTATATTCGTTGTCGTGCTTTATTATTATTAAAAGAGACTGAACTTCGTTATAATATAATGGGAAAATAATTGTTATGGGAGCTTTATTAAACTGATCCATATTATAAAGATAAATGTTACCGCTCGATATAAGCCAAAAGGGGAATGAAAGAATGACGATTCTAATCGTAGATGATAACCAGGTTAACCTTTTCGTTATAGAGAAAATTCTAAAGCGAGCTGGCTATACGGACTTTCTATCATTAACTTCAGCTGTTGAGATGTTTGAATATTTACAGGTGGATAGTCCGCAACCTAAAGAGACTTCAGTTGATATCATTCTGCTTGATATTATGATGCCGGAGATCGATGGGATAGAGGCATGCAGGAGGCTTCAAAGTATTCCTCACCTTAAAGATATACCGGTTATTTTTGTGACCGCTCTTGAAGATTCAAACAAGGTGGCCGAGGCACTTGATGTGGGCGGTATTGATTATATAATGAAGCCTATCAATAAAATAGATTTACTTGCGAGAATTCGCGTGGGTTTAAGACTTAAATATGAAAAAGATTGGCATAAAATGCAGGATGAAAAAATTCGCAACGAATTGGATCTCTCCATGCAGGTTCAAAGCAGTTTATTAAGTGAGCCCATTAGAAATGACCACTTAACTATAAGAGCATCATACTTACCTGCGAATAAATTGGCAGGGGATATGTACTATTGGCACCGTATTGATGAAAATCGGTATGGGATCATCCTGTTGGATATGATGGGGCATGGCATTTCCGCCTCACTTGTGTGTATGTTCATTTCTTCAGTTTTGAGAGATGCCATCAGGACACATACTGATCCAGTGGCAGTCATAAACGAAATGAATCGCTGGATGAGTACCCTTAATAAAGAGGACAACCTAGTACATTATTATTTTACCGCGATTTATTTGCTCATTGATACAGAGCAAAAGACAGTGGAATATGTGAATGCTGGACATCCTCCAGGCTTTGCTTTAATAGATGATGGAAAAGTGGCATCCCTTTCAAAAGGGACATGTCCAGTTGGTTTCTTTACCGAGATGAAGATAGAAAAATCCATCATTCATTATGAAGAGAAGATTCAGCTTATGCTATTTACGGATGGAGTCATGGAAGCTATTGATCGGGAAGGGACAGAAGGGCTCAGCCAAATAAAAGAAGCGGTCTCGATGAGATGGTTAGATTGTAAAGAAACTCCCCCTATTGATTTTTTGATGCCTCCGAAAATGCAGCAAGATCAACCGGATGATATGTGTGTTGTAGTTATTCAAGCAAATTAAAGAAGGAAGAGGTGGCAGATTATCTGCCGCCTCTTCTCTATATAAGGGGGGGCGAGAATGTTCGTTAAGAGTATTGAGTGAATAATGTACCCATCTATTGCTTCAACGGTTATTTTTCAATTTACTAATGTTATCCTGTAAATTGCCTTTTAATTTATCGACTTTACCTTCTGCTTGTAAGTGAGGATCATTTTTCGCGTTTCCGACCTGGTCTTTCGTTTCACCTTTAACCTTATTTACAGTACTTTTTACTTTGTCTGATAAACCGCTCATTATGTTACCTCCTTTTTCTTTATATACTTTATATACCCATGAAGTGTATGGGTAAACCCAATTTATAGTGAAAGGAGGTTAAGAAGCGATTGTTGCCCTTTTATTTTGCTTTTGAATGAATTGACATGACCGTTCAATGATATGATCTTTATCATGATCCAACGAGGCCACATGATATGAATTTTCAAGGGGCACCATTTCCTTATCACTGGACATGACAGTTTCGTAAATCTGATAGGAACATAGGTCTGGTACAACGTGATCTTCTGGAGAATGGAAGAGGAGTATTGGGCACGTAATGTTTTTAAGTAGTTGACTGGTATGTTCCATTATATCGAGCAATTGATTAATCGCTTTTGACGGAACTTGGTCATATGTGACTTCTTTGGTCGTATCATCTTTTATGTCTGGTTTGCCTTCAGGAATGAAGCGTGGAACCAATTGGTTACGGTATATTTCATATTCAGGAACTTGAAGAGCGGCATTGATGGTTAGAATCCCGTCACAAGCCACTTTTGTAGCTAAATCCAGGACAAGAGCTCCTCCCATTGATTGGCCAATAGCGAATACTTTGGTGCAGGTTCGCTTTAACTTTGCATAGGCCATTTCAACATCTTGTATCCATTCTTGATAATGGCTCGTTTCCATTTCACCTTCATTCGTTCCGTGGCCCGCCAATCTGGGAGCGAAGACAGTAAAGCCTTTGGCAGCGAATTTTTCACCTAAATACCTTACGCTTTGTGGTGTTCCATTAAAACCATGGCAAATAAGGATACCGATAGAATTGCCGGGTAAGAAAAAAGATTCCGCACCTGGTATTACCATTGCTGCTTTCATATTCCCATCTCCTTTTAGCTATATAGTTATGTTTAATTAAAAGTTAGCTTGAAAAGTATAAAATTAACTATTCCGATTATATTACTTGGTTATATATTAACATGATGGAAATTGTGAAGTCAATTTGGTTATATTCCACACTCCATTATTCATTAGATTTAGATGTCATTCATAAAAAAGATATACAGGAGTTTATTAGGCTATTATATGTAGTATGGATGTTTACAGAGGAGTTCTGAGTTTTTTTGCCGATAACCCTATCTGTTCTTTGCAAAACTTTTCCTCTGAGGAGAAAGACCGACAGGTATACTGGCAAGACATTCAAGAATTAGGGAAAAAACAATGAATATTCGAGGGGATAGGGGGTAGTCAATTTAATTAAACAGCTGAAGGAGCTCTTTTTTACACTTTGCATCCCTGCAGAATGATAATATACAATCCACAAAGTAATTATGTATGGTTACATTTCTTTCTATTTATATAAGTACTGTCATGGAATTGTTTAAACTTTAGAAGCTAATAGACTGTGCACTCAAACAAATATAATAATATAGAGAAAAAGCGTTGACTTTAAGGTGAAATAGGATTAATATAAATAAGCACCAACTAAGACAAACGAAAAACTTCATCCGCTTTTGGCAGATTGCTAGAAGAAAATAATAACTATTGACTTCTTACTATGAAAATGATAAGATGAAATGGTCGCTGAAAAACACAGCGATTTAAAATAAGTTAAAAACTTCGCAGAAGTTGACAACTAATCAATAAAGTGTTATGATGAATAAACAAGCCGTTCGAAAGAACGATTGTGAAAATTGCTCTTTGAAAACTGAACAAAACAAAGCGCCAACGTTAAATTTTAAGTGAGCACACACTATTAAAAAAGCAA
>NZ_JBHZPE010000086.1:0-11271 GCF_042787985.1 Peribacillus sp. YIM B13481 | reverse complement strand
GGGTTCGTAAAACTATTAAGTTGGATTCAAAACTTACAAAAACTAAAAAACTTAGATTCCACAATAGTGGGTATGGAACCTACAGGACATTACTGGATTAACCTATCAAAATGGCTGGATAAACAAAACATTGAGGTAGTTACTGTGAATCCCCACTTAGTAAAAAGGAATAAAGAGAATCGTGACAATACTCAATCGAAAAGTGATAAAAAAGATGCCCTTGTTATTGCGGATATGGTCAAAAACGGCTATTATTCCTTTGTTCGTCCCACATCCGAATCATTTGAGAAACTTAGAGTTCTAATTTCGAACCGTGATGTAATTGTTAAACGTCTCGTCATGTCTATTAATCAAGTAAATCGATGGGTGGATGTGGTCTTTCCTGAACTCAGACAAGTGTTTAAAGATGTAACGTGCAAAGGCGCAATCGCAACCCTTCGTTTATTTCCTACACCGGATGAAATATCTTCACTAGAAACACTAGATGTCATGAGGGGTTGGAAGTCTTTAATGAAACGACAACCAGGGCCCAAGAAGGCTCAATTACTAATCAATCTAGCAAAATCCTCAATTGGGACCGAACAAGCTCTTGATGCTTATACATTCCATCTAGAACAATTATTAGAAGAATATGACCTCGCTGTAAAACAACTCGAAAGAGTTGAACAACAAGTTAAAGAAGTTCTCTACAAAATACCATTTGCAAAAAAACTACTTATGATTAAAGGAATAAGTGAAATTTCATTAGCCGGGATACTGGGTGAATCAGGAGATCTAAGTGGTTTTTCTCACGGAAACTCTCTATTACGGCATGCGGGATTACATCTAGCTGAAGCAAGTTCAGGCAAATGGAAAGGTCAGAGTGTCATTTCAAAGCGTGGAAGGTCAAGACTACGACGATTCCTCTACTTAGCAACTATGAGCCTTGTGATGAATAACCCTGAGTTTAAAGCCATCCATTCCCATAATGTGAAGGTAAAGAAGATAAAGAAAATGAAGTCAATCATGAAACTGATAGGAAAACTAGCAAGGATTTTTGTAGGAATAGCTCGACGAAATGAGTCTTACTGTCCAAATAAAGTCCAAGTAATAATCCCTTTAGCAGCATAGAAATAAAAACATTAGTTATATAGAATGTATCATTTTAAAATAGTTAACTTTATTTTGAATGTTGTCTTATTCGTAGGATTACAAATATGTACGGAGTACCAGGTTTCTTGAACAAAAGGGCACTGTGACCCATAAGGTTAGCATAATTGGCCTCCACCCCTTGGATAGGCATGACGAAGGAATGAGAGGGCAATTGACCCGTTGAGACATGGGAGGGATAGCCTCCAGGGGCGGCGTGGAGATGTACATTATATGGTAAAATATGGAGTGGTAGCTGGCTCCTTTATTTAACTATGCCTTCACGAAGCCAAAATGATCTGATCTCATTTCAATTACCCGGAAATCCAATTACAAGGGTTATGAAATCCTGCGAATAAGTGAGCATTCGAGAGATATTTGTATCAAACTGAGGGAGTTCAATAACAAGTTAATTAAGGGGGAGCGTCCCGAAAATGCAGATTTACAACGATAAGACTTTTGAGACAAGTCATATGAGACACTAGCAAGCTTTATTTGACGTAAAATCGGTTACGTCCCAATAGATTAAACCCTATTGATACAAGGTTTTTGGCTTTAACGTTGTATATCCGCATAATCCTGATGCTACCCCATTAAGGACCGCCCATATTAGACGTATCTAATATGGCGGTCCTTTTGATTTTATGAGTTCACGTTATTTAACACTTTCATTTTCAGATAATATTATGCTTTTGTAACTCCTTCATCTCTTTTCAGAATCATTTCTTTATATGATGTAATTTTATGTTCTAACATTTTATTTGTTTCTTCCAGCGTCTTTAACTGGTTTTCAATCGAACTTTTATGATTTTCTAACAGTTTTAATCGATTTATTGCTGTATGTTCTCCTTCAGTATACAAGTAGGCATATTCTTTTATTTTTGTGATCGGCATTTGCGTCTCTTTTAACTTTAAAACAAATTTTAGCCATTGAAGATGTGCTTCAGAATATATTCTATCTCCATGTTCATTTCGATCTGGAAGAATGATTTTCTCTTTTTCATAGTAACGTAATGTATGTGTGCTGACTCCTAGAAGTTGTGCCACTTCGCCAATCGTATACATAAAAACCTCCATACTTAGCCAATGCTAATAAAGTGTAAAAATAGGTTTGACTTAGAGTTTACTCTAACCCATATAATAAATTCGTATCATCTAAAGAATCAATTTTTATTAGTATAAACAAAATAGTGGGAGGAAATGAAATGAAGAAATATACAGTTATTACAGGCGCAAGTTCTGGGATTGGTTATGAAACAGCTCTGGCTTTTGCTGCTCGTGGAAAAAATTTAGTCATTGTGGCACGTAGAACTGAGGAGCTCGAAAAACTAAAATCAGAAATCGCGAAAGTAAATGCTGAATTAGATGTCATTATAAAAACAGTTGATTTATTTAATACGAAAAATGCGTATACATTATTTGAAGATTTAAAGGAATACGAAATTGAAACTTGGATTAATAATGCAGGGTTTGGTAATTTCGCATCAGTTGGAGAACAAAATTTAACTAAAATTGAGACTATGCTAAATTTAAATATTGAAGCTTTAACTATTTTAACTTCTCTTTATGTGCGTGATTATTCAACTGTTGAAGGAACGCAATTAATTAACGTTTCATCAGGTGGAGGTTACACGATTATTGGAAATGCAATCACATATTGTGCTTCTAAATTCTATGTAAGTGCCTTTACTGAAGGCCTTGCACATGAATTAAAAGAACAAGGTGCAAGCATGCAAGCAAAAGTATTAGCTCCTGCTGCAACTGAAACTGAATTTGCAAAAGTATCGAATGACTTGGAGGAAAATGTTAAATTCGAAGGCCTTCTTCCGAAATACCATACAGCTAAAGAAATGGCTGGATTTATGCTTGATCTTTACGATAGCGAAAAAGTAGTTGGAATTGTCGATGGTATTACGTATGAATTTCAATTAAAGGATCCAATTTATCCTTATGCAGTAAGAATGAGAAACTAATAAGGTTGATTGATCATCGTTTTTCTATTAGGAGAACCTTTCATTTCCATGTTCAACCGACGGATGTGAGAGTTAAAGATTAGGATCGCTGCGGCGGTCTTTTTTTCTTTTTCGACTAACGGGGCAGTTTAGTATAATAAGATCCTTTTTAAAAAGCCTAAATTAATTAATATCCCATGCCTTTTATCCCTTTTACTCTATTGAGATTGTGAAGGTTTCTACTTAAACTAACGGGTGCGTTAGCTGATTAAGGAACACAAAAAAAATGATCGATTTTTTAAAAAAGAATAATCCAATTAGAGAGAATAAGGGCATGTGTTGATTAATCTTTTTTCAAAACATGCCCTTTCAATTTATTCATTTATCAAGGTTGTTTGTATTAATTTGATCAAACTTTGTGGTGATCCCATGATCCATTCTTTTTTTTATTTTTGCTCTATATAAATTAATCGCTCCCAAAGCTACAGATATTCCGGCCAAATATAGGGCTTGTTGATAACTGTTCAATAGATTAACGACTAATCCGAATAAAGAGGGTGCTATGACAATGAATAATTGATTTAATGTCAATGCTGAACTCACCGTTAAACCTATAAAACGGGAATCCGATTGCTCTGTGATACAAGCAATAAAAATGGAATACCAACCAATGGCTACAAAGCCCAAAAGAAAACAAAATAATAGCATCAAGATTTCCATTTCAACAGTCATGATGAGCGGCAGCATCACTGTAAGAATTACGGTAACAGCCATCACAATAAGCAATAATCTTTCCCTTTGACCTTCAAAGAATTGATCACTCGCCCAGGCGATGACTACCCGTCCAACCATACCACCTATTAAAACGACGCTTAAATATTTTCCTGCCTCTGTTAATGGATAGCCCCCTTCATTGTGCAAATAACTCATAAAATGCGCAATGATAATCATCTGTAATGACATCATCACAACACCTACTATATACATCGGATATAACTCCTTATTATTTTTGATGACACTCATTTTCTCCTTGAACCCGACCGAGGTTGATCCCGTTTCACTCGTTCTTTCTGGCTCGTTATATAATAATAGGAAGAGCAGCCCTCCCATTATTGCTACGATCCCTTGTACTAAATGAACTGATGACAAATTGAAATGATAATATGTATAGGATAAAACTGCAGAGGCTAAAGATCCTCCAAGCGGTATTCCCGTCTGTCTTATCCCTAGAGCCAGCCCTCTATGTTCGTTTGGAAACCATTTTACGATGGCCGTGCTTCCACCGGTTTGAGCACTTCCGTACCATATACCGACCAACAATAATAAAAGCAGCAATACAATATAATCATTAACAAAAACCAGCGTTAAAGCTGAGAGCCCCAATAAAATGGTCCCCCACCCGATAATGTGTTTTTCCCCTTTTTTATCCATCAAGTATCCGAACGCCAGCATTGAAAACATCGGCCCAATATTGACCGCTGAAACAATGGAGCCTGTTTGAAGCGGTGTTAAATTCCATTCAATTTGATAAAATGCAGCGATGGGTCCCATGCCATATGTCACAAAGGTTGCTGCAGTTTGGGATAACGTGGCCACCAATACGATTAACCATTTATAATATGTATGCATTAATGCTCCCCCTATGTTTGATGTATCGTTCAATAAGAATTCGGTGGGGTATATTCTTATTATTAGCTTCTAACATTATCTAGTCTCCCTTACTTATTAAGCTAACTAGAGTTTACTCTGCCTGCCCAGAAGCGTAAAATGGAGGAAAATGATAGGGTTCATAAATTTTTTTTATAGGGTGTGCCAACTATATGAACATCAAAGAAATAGCATTGAAAATTGAAATATTAAACCGTCAAAATTTAAGTAAATCTGCAGAAATCACGAACTATACTCAATCCGCCCTTACGGCTAAAGTGAAAAAAATAGAGTCTGAAATTGGCAAACTTGTTTTTAATCGCACGCCCCAAGGATTGAAAATCACTAGTGTAGGATTACAGTATAAAAACTATCTTCAACTTATTGCAAAAGAGTACGAAGAATTTTTACAAAACATTGGTGCCTTTCAAACTAACGCTAAAGTGGATTTTGGCGCATCACATACAACCTTGAAAATCTACGGTGCCCACATCGCGAACACTTTGAATATGAACGACATTCAAATGGATGTGGATTTCGCTGTAGATTCCAGTAATGCCATAAACCAAAAAGTGCACAATTCCGAATTAGATTGTGCACTCATTAGTGAACCTATTAAGAAATATCCAGACTTAACTTATGACATCGTTGCAACTGAAACATTCGAGATCATTTCAAGTAAGGACCATATCATCAATTTTGATCGGAAAACACCTATTACATTGCTCGTATTGAGTATAGGTTGTATGTATACAAGAGCTGTGACCGAATGGCTTAAGAATAATCAAATACCATATAAATTAAAGGAAATAAAATCAATCAGCAGTATCCAAGATTTTTTGCAAATCAGTAACACCATTGCAGTATTGAATACTAAGCTTATAGACTTATATAACTATACAAACATTCACTACTACAATTTAAGCTTTAAAAATGTCATTAATACCGTTTTCGTTTTTAAGATGAACGACGGCGAACAGAACAATATCGTACAATTAAAAAATGTTCTGAAGACGATTGGTTAATTATCAGAGTTCTTTAATAATGGCTACATTCGGTATATCAACTCTTATGATGGGGATACTGGGCCAGCAATATAGCATTGTAGTTGTCTTTATTGTTGCCTCGATTTCCTTATGTTTATCGTTTATTAATCTTATTACCTCTAGAAAGTATTTAACATTATCTATAGATGAATCTAGCAATAACTTCGAAAATCAATTGTAATTTATTAAGACAAAAAGCCAACGATTCAGTTGGCTTTTTGAATGGAGAAGGTCATTTGTGTCGTTAAGGCACAAATACTCTTAGGTGCGTTATCTTTAAGGCAGCTTTATCCTTATGAATCTATCGGGGCAGGTTTCTTCAATAAGCAGAAAAAAGATTTTGTTAATTTTGGGAAATTTATTCAAAAGTGGAACTTATGATCGTTTCAAACGTATTAATTGGGCAGTTTAGTTCAATCTTAATAGGAGTGTTCTGAAAATGACTATATTTAAAAATAAGCATTTTACGGGAGTTTTATGGATTTTAGTTATCGCTTTATTTGGAGTCGCTTTTTTAACGATTGCATCTAGTTTTTTCAATACTAAAGAAATAAATTTAGCTAGTACTCGCTGCTATGAAATTGGTGGGGAAGTCATATTAGAAATACATAATAATCTCACAAGTGAATATTCTTTTGAGTGTAAAAAATAAAAGGCATTATGTTTGAGGAGTTAACGCTATTTACAGAGGAATTAGTAACATTTATTATGCGGTTGCTATACTTCAATAAGCCAGGTTGCTTTCTTTTGAAACTAAAAGGACAATTGGTTAAAAGAGGAAATGTTTTGAACTGTCGAGAAATAAAGACCGTAAAGAACAAAGATGAATGAGGTGTTTTTTATAGATAAGATACCTGTTAAAACTATAAAGAAGATAGAAGAGGACATTGAAAAAAATGATTTAGGGAAAGCACGGGATAGACTACACGGGTTAATTTCAACCTTTCCTAATGAATTAGACCTCCGTAGAAAGTTGGGGGACATATATATTGCATTAAAATACCCTTCAATGGCTGGTCGATACTGGTATTTAGAAAAGAATAAGTCACCAGAAATGGTAAAAGCGTGTATTCAATTCGAAAAATCTATGGGGAATGATCCTATCAGAATAGGAAGAGCTATAAAATTTAAAGGTGATAGTGAAGTTTTAAAAACACTGCAATTAGATCAGGTAATTTCCCCTATACAAAATAAAGTTAAACAAAATTTGCTGGAAGAACCTGAAGATCCATTCAAAGATAAGTTAGTTATTTTTGGTTGCTTCTCAATAATAATATTAACAATTATCTTTGCATTAATCGGAGTTTACGCACTCTTTAACTGGATTTTTTGATCCAGAATCTTGCCTAGTTTATCTCCAGCTTTCTTCCTTTTTATTATTAGGGGAAAAGACGTTTTTTCGAAAAAAGGAAATATCAATCTCATGAACTTCTTTTAAAAAGACTTCAAGTTTCTTTCCTGCTTATAATAATACTCGAAGGTGAGTGAACATGAAAAATAGAATAAAAACAAAAATGATAAAAATACTCAGTGGAAACAGGGAAACTAGATTAATCGTTCAAGTTGCAGATACTCAAAGAAAAAGAGAAAAGGGCTTAATGTTTGTTGGAAAATTACCCGAAAATGAGGGGATGTTATTTGTGTTTTCAGAAAAAATATATGGTGGCTTTTGGATGAAAAACACATTAATTCCTTTATCTATTGCTTTTCTTGATTCAGATGGGGAAATTTTAAAAATACTTGATATGGAACCTTGTATAGAGGATAAATGCCCTACCTATGACCCGGAACTTTCTTATCATTATGCAATTGAAGTGAATCTTGGATGGTTTGAAAAGAATCAAATCAAAGAAGGGGATTATGTAAAGTTTGATTGAATTCATCTCACCTAACTCCTAGTCCTTAAAGGTGAGGTGATTTTTTTATGGATATTTATGTTAATGTCACTGAAAAGACTGGTGAAGAAATGTACTTAAACAAACAGATGCGTTAGCTGAAGATCGGAGCTGCCTATAAGGAAGTTTATTCTTTATGCCGGCGTTTATAAAAAATGTTGCGATGCTTTGCATTATTTATCGATTGACGTTTGTTTTATAAAAGTATATTATGAAGTTAACTTCATGTGAAACAAACTTCACATGAAGTTAACTTTACCCGAGGAGAATAAGTTGATTAGGAGAGGTAGTTTGAAAAATCTATTCATACAGCGTTTTTTAGTTTCAACCTTGATAATTATATTTGGAATCATTCGAATGATTCTCGATACATCAGTAAGCTTTAATTTTGGCTATATCTTTGTATTCCTAGGTGGAATACTTTTGTTGTACTCAACAATTTCTTACATTACATCCCGAAAGAATAAATCACTAGAAAAGGAATTATCAAAGGAATATGACGAAAGAGATGCTTTAATTGATGGAAAAGTTGCCCGCTTTTCTTTGCATATTGTGATATACGAAATTTTAATTCTTATGTTTTTAACTAATTTTGTGGCAATCCCAACAAATACTGCATTATTTGTTTTCTTAGTATCTTTAATAATTAGTGAAATTGGGTCTAGAAAGTATTACAATCTTGTCCTTTAATTAGGAGGCTTTATGAAAAATAGAGTAAAAGAATTGCGAATAGAATATGGAATAACGCAACAAGAATTAGCTGATAAAGTAAGTGTATCTTCTAGGACGATCATCTCATTAGAAAAACAAAAGTATAATCCATCTGTGCTACTTGCGTATAAAATAGCTTCAGTTTTTAATTTATCAATCGAAGAAACTTTTATTTTCGATGAGGATGACAAATAGTACATTTCACAAAGATGCACATATTAAACAAACAACGGAGGACTGTAGATGCTTTTTATATTATTTATTTTTGGGATAGTTTTAGTAGTTTGGGGTATTTATCGTATGAGAACAGATGATGGCTTATTTGGAAAAAATCGAAAAAACAAAAACATATTCAATTTACTGTTAATGGGAGAAGCTTCAGGATTAGGACAATTTTTGAGTGGAATTCTGTGTATTATAATAGGGATTGTAGTATTTATTGTGAACTAAAGGAATTTCAATTTTTTACTGAAATATTGTGAATGAAATCACTTAAACTATCATGGGTTTTAGTGGAATAAGGTTCAATAAAATATTCGAATTTTTAAAAAAAGAAGTGAATCGATCTCATTAAATAAGAGCATGTTTTGATTGATATTTTTTCAAAACATGCTCTTTCTTTTTGTTCGTTATTTTAAAGCTACAGAAGCATGTAAATATATTCTACGAAAGACGGATACGTAGTTAAACCATACTATAATTATTAAAGAATACTATGTTCAATATAAATAAAAAAGCAGTAACACCGCTATAAAGTGTTGTATAATGGCATGTTTTGATTGATCTTTTTTCAAATCTGCACCTATGTTGGAAGTGCAATTTTTATTCGTAACGGGATTAATAATTTATTCTTATAGCTTTATAGTAATTCAATATTTTACTAATTTTTGAAATAATGATACAGTATTTACTATATTTACAAATATTCTTACATGGGAGGTTTTGTATGGAATAAGCCGGAACAATTTTTAAAAGCTATTTTATCTTTCTCATTCATTAGTCAAAAGAGAAAGTTTATGCTATTTATTGAAATATTGTGTGATTGCTATTAATCTTTCGTTCAGGGAGGGCAACTTATGAAAAAGTTTTTTGCTTTTCAAGTGTTAATTGCATTGTTTATTGGGGCACTTATCGGACATTTTTTTCCTGAACTTGGCCAATCCTTAAGACCGATTGGGGACGCTTTTATTCATCTCATTAAAATGATTGTTGTGCCTATTGTTTTCACTACTATTGTCATTGGTTCATCAGGCGACGGAAACATGAAAAAAATGGGTTCATTAGGACTTAAAACAATTATTTGGTTCGAATTTATTACCACCCTTATTCTAGGTATTGGTCTTTTACTTGTTAACATCTTAAAGCCTGGTGCTGGGCTTAATTTGTCCCATCTTGCCCAGAAAGATATCACACAATTAAATGAAAGCGTTACCAAAGTTGTCGATTTTAAAACGATGCTTGTTAACATCATTCCAAGCAACATTGTTGATGCGATGGCAAAAAGTGATTTATTAGCTGTTATATTCTTCGCTATTCTATTTGGTGCAGCTGCTGGAGCAATTGGCAAAAAGTCAGAGCCGGCAATGAAGTTTATGGAATCAGTTGCAAATATCATGTTTAAACTGACACAAATGGTCATGGTAACGGCACCGATTGGTGTACTCTCGCTCATGGCAGCCTCTGTTGGACAGTATGGTATCGCTCTTTTAATCCCTATGGCGAAGTTGATAGGGGTTGTGTATCTAGGGCTTGCTATTGTTATTTTCGGACTGTTTCCAATAATTGCTTGGTTCTTGAAGATTTCTTACTTTAAAGTGTTTCGAATGGTATGGGATTTGTTCCTCATCGCATTTTCCACGACAAGTACGGAAACCATTCTGCCTCAGTTAATGGATCGAATGGAAGCATACGGTTGTTCGAAACGTGTTGTTTCGTTCGTTATTCCTTCGGGGCTATCACTGAATTGTGATGGTTCGACATTGTACCTTTCTGTTTGCTCTATTTTCTTAGCACAAGCATATGGCATCCCGATGGATTTTGGCCAACAATTGATTGTAATGGGGGTACTTGTTGCAACCTCAAAAGGAATTGCTGCTGTTCCATCCGGTTCGCTGGTTGTGCTATTAGCCACCGCCTCAGCGGTAGGGCTTCCTGCAGAAGGCGTCGCAATTATAGCAGGAATTGACCGTGTGCTGGATATGGCACGTACCGCTTGTAATACCCCTGGACATGTTCTCGCTTGTATTGTGGTTTCGAAGTGGGAAAAAGAGTTCCGTCAGGAAGAATGGAATAAAGCTCAAACCGAACAGCCAAGCATTCAGGCATAAGGTTAAGATAAAGGAGCATATATGTTTTGTAGTTCCCCGTCAAATGTTGAGGTGATGGTCTTCGGACCTCACCCTTTTTCAATGTGAATCCTCATCCTTTAAACTTTTGGGCAAATAAAACCATTTCTAAAAAAGCATTCAATACTCCTTAAACAAAAGGCATTCCCTTTAAGTGCTTTGCTCAATCTGAACATGGCTTGAATTTAATGGTTAAGGGACTGAAGGAATTGGTTGAAGCTGGACAAGTTAGCTATAAAGGCTAAAGTCGTTAGTGCAATCGAGAATTGAGTCAATGCTCTCCAAATAAACTGGAGGGCTTTTTTTCTTAGTCAACCATTATTGGTCTTGTTTATTGATACGCCGGGTATGTTTTTTTATTTGGACAGTTTATATTGACAATTACCTTATACTTGGTAATATTTCTTTATTATTACATTTATACGCTTGTTATTTCTTTAATTTTGTTACTTATAAATATTCATTATTAATTTCACATACTATGTTGCTATTTACCAGGTAGTGAGTTGTGGTTGATTTCCCCTCCAGATGCTCGCTTTCCGCGGGG
>NZ_JBHZPE010000085.1:0-11570 GCF_042787985.1 Peribacillus sp. YIM B13481 | reverse complement strand
TTCCTTAGTGGTTGGTCGATGTGTACCCCCACAGTGGACTTTCACCACCTAGATAGTTGCCATGCCTGGCACACAAGTAAAAGCTGCCTTAAAGACAGCTCTGATCTTCAGTAAACCTCCATTAAAATTCGAGAAACTAACCTGAATTATCATTCCGATTTTCACCACAAGTTCTTTTTAATTGTATATCAACTGGGAATTTTCTGTACTTATTTCATTTTAACTTCCATACTTTATGTATGTAGTATATTCTTATCAATTACTTTAACTTCAGAACTCTGCTAATGAATAAGCAAGTTAATAATTGTACTTGAAAATGGAGTGATACGATGAATAAGACGTATGATGTCATCATTACCGGTGCTAGATGTGCCGGCTCTACCTTGGCAATTTACCTTGCTAAGGCAGGTTTCCATGTGTTGTTGGTGGACCGATCGACTTTTCCAAGGGACACATTATCAACCCATACATTTTTCAATAATACTGTCGCTCTTCTTCGAGAAATAGGGGTCCTGGACAAGTTATTGGAAACAAAAGCACCACCGGTACGGGATATTAAATTTCAATTTGAGGATACCGTTATAGAAGGTCTCATCCCTGAGGTTTCTGGAGAGGACAGTTGTTATTGCATTAGAAGAACTTATCTCGATCATATCCTACTGGAACAAGCCAAATCTCAAATGAATGTAACCGTTTTAGAAGGGTTCCGTGTGACGGATGTCATCCGTGATGACGAAACAGTAATAGGCGTGAAAGGTTTAGACGCCAACAACGAGAAACAAGAATTTTTAGCTCGCCTTGTAGTCGGGGCAGACGGCCGATCCTCTATTATTCGCAAGCTGGTAAACAGTGAACTCAAAATAAGCATTCCGGCAACAGTCGGCATTTATTTCGGGTATTTCTCTGGATTTCGCCACGATAATGTCCCTAAATTTGAAGTATACAAAAGAAAAGAAAACACAGCCATTCTCTTTCCGACGAATGATGACTTATATGTTATTACCGGCATTTTCCCATTAGAAAATAAGGAATTGATAGAACGGTTGAAATTAAATCCGGAAAGCTGTCTACGGAATCTCTTAACAGATAACTTTCCGAATACAACAATTGGGGCGCGCTTGAAAAATGCAGAACTAGTAGAACCGGTCAAAGGCATCCTCGGATATGACAATTACTGGTATGAAGGAATGGGAAAAGGATGGGCGTTGGTTGGAGATGCAGTTTGTTTTAAAGATCCTGGCATGGCGCAGGGTATCCATGATGCTATATGTGGAGCACGTATATTATCCACTATTCTATCAAAATATAAGGGACAATCCGATCAATCAAATCAAATGTCTGAAGAATATCAAAAGGCAATAGAAGATGAGTTTATGGTTCGGTTTCACATGGGATGCCAAATTTCGAAGAATGAACAAATATCTGAACAACAGGATGCTGTCAACAAACTAATCAGTTCCCATCCAGAGGCAATAGAGAAGTTTTTAGGGATTTACAATTACGCAAACGAGCCCGCTGTTTTAGAAAAAGAACTCGCACGAATTATGCAGTCGATCCGGCAATGATTTTTAGAAATTACGGGATTCAAGAGGATCGTTTGATAAATCTTTACTTTAAAGCTACAGTTGATTCTTTTTTCAGCAGATGCTTTAGGACAATTAGAGAAATAAAAAAGGGCATTTCCTAACGTCAGGAAATGCTTTTTTTTGCTGAGATTTTGCTTTGTTTACAAAATACCGAAATTTTGGGCGGTACCCATCTATACGTCTTTTTCGAGGATAAAAAACGACAAAACAAATAAAAAGTAATAAAAATAATATACGTCTAAAATAGCACTTAAAGTAAGTGTAAATTATCAATAGGCAAATCTGCATGAGCAACGGTTTTTCCCAAATAACAGATGATAAGATGCGGGGAATTCCTGATTGACTCGTTGAACTTCATATGCAAACTCCTTATCATCCTTTGGTACGGGCGAAAGTGCATCCGCTTTTTCTTGAGAATCAATATTAGCACCAGGTGGTACGAACCTGCCAGGTGGAATTCGAACGCCATTTGTTACTACTGCATTATAAGCAATAAATGAGCCTCTCCCTACAATTGCGGTATAAACAATCGAATTAAAACCAACAAATACTTCGTCTGCTATATAACAAGGGCCATGTATAAGGGCACCATGAGCAATGGTCACTTCATTTCCAATGAAGATAGAATACCTCTTTTTTCCAGATGTGATCCTTTTATTTAATAAACCATGTAAAATCACCCCGTCCTGGATATTTGTATTAGAACCTATATAAAAAGGGGTTCCTTCATCCGCACGTATGCTTACATTAGGAGCTACAAAAACATTGTTTCTAATTGTAACATCCCCTATGACACTGGAAAACTGACTTACAAAAGCTGTTTTATCAATTTTAGGAAAACGTTGAACAGGATTAAATGAAGTAACAGGGTTGGGGCTTATGAATGGTTCAAAACAGTGAGAATGGTTATTAGAGGCGTTTGACCCTTCTTTTTCTCCCAAGTTATCACCTCCTTCACAATCTAATGGCGTTTAATTAGTTTATGCAGAAAGATTGGGTGAGGAATGGGCTAATAATATCAGGTTACTATCCCTTTAATTGCATAAAGAAAAAGCCTCCTTAAAAACAGCTCTGATTTTCAGCTAACGCACACGTTTGTAAAAGACAAAAAGGCATTAGCCCTTATTCAATAAAGAATTCTTTAGCAAAAACATCAATGCTTTAGTCTTTCTTTTTCCAAGACATTAAATCAAAAAAAGCCAATCCAATGATACACCCAAAGGAATACCTAAATCCCAAACCTCCATTTCCGAACGTTTAAAAAAATAAGAAAGAAGGTAGTTCAAAGCACTTAAAGAAATAAACCAAGTAATAAACGTAAAAAGCCTTTTTCTTATTTGAATCCAATTTAACTTTCTTGTATTCGCAATAACTAAAAAGATGGAGAACACACCATATAGAAGAAGATAAATTAGATATCCTATGATAAATTTAAAAGAAAGCGAAGTATCAATATCCTTATATATTATAAATATCGTAAGTATGGTTCCTGCCAAAAGTACAATAGACAAAATTATGTTTAATGAAATATATTTCTTCATCTTTTACCCCTTTACCTTCAAAGTCTTGATTTCTTTTGATTATCTCAAAATATCAGAACTTATGTATTGGTAACTCATTCCTTGTTGAACTATCCAGCCCCAATAGTTCCATAAAAAAAGCTGTCTTAAAGACAGCTCCAGACTGTAGACAAATTCGATTTTCATCGAGTGGAACTGCCCCGTAAATGTTAGACACCAACTAACATTAAACGGGGTGTTTTTTAATGGCTTGTACAATTTGGACGTTGATTTCCGCTCAAGAAACGCGCTTTTCCCGCAGGAGTCTCGCACCTTCCTCTCTAATCACCTTTGTTATAAAATTTAGAAATTAACAGAATCCGGGAGATCCTATTCATTTATTTATAATATGGAGGGTAGGCCCCCTCACCACCATTAGCGGTTAAAGATCCACGTTCTACTTCATAGGAAAAGAACCAGGAACCCTTTTCTTTTCCTTTGTTCCACTTCTCAGTAAAAGTAATGATATATTTTTCTTTTCCTATTTCTTTTGAAGATGTTTCTCTCTCGACGTGATAACCGTCAATCATTTCCTCCCATTTGCCAACTTTTTTAGGGAAAACATCAGTAACAGTCCCATTTCCAGCAGTGGCAAATTCAACAGCCTCTTCCGTTGAAAAGGGTGGTAAAGGTTCTGATATTATCTGAAAATACCCCCATAGCAAACTACATGCTAAGACAGGGAAAAGAAAAAACATCTTTGTACTCTGTTGAACTTTATCTCTAACATATAGCCATCTATCAATAAAAGCATAGAATAAAGCAACTACCATTCCGGCTAATGCTAATGTCGTTTCCTGAAATAACAAACCATTTAATAAACCCAAAAAACCATGAAACAAAACGTAAAGCCATGTATGTTTAATAAACCATTTTTCTTGTAGATATTCTATGCCTACCGAAACCAGGTTTCCATAAATCAAGACAATTGCACCCACATACATACTATATATAGATAACCATCCTAAAAATTTGCCTCCTAAATTATAGGGAGTTCCCGCCTTAATTCCATCATCCATATACAAATAAGCTAAGAATATAGAAGTAACCATTGTCGTGACATATGAGACTGTTATTTTCCTCTTTATCAGACTTTCACCATCCATTTAATCCCTCCCTTTAGTGGAATATTTTTTTATACGAAAATAGTATAATTCCACAATCACAGCACACTCCAAAAAAACGTTAATAAATTAGACAACCATAACAACCCAATATTACTATAATAACCCATATTCATTATGCAACTAACGCACCCGATATTTCTATAAAAAAAGCTGCCTTAAAGACAGCTCCGATCTTCAGCTAACGCACTCGTTAGTTCTATAAGAAGAGTTGACCAATATTTCGTCATAGATTCTGTTTAAGGTTTTCATTAATTTTTTTCAAAAAAAACAATATATGAAAATAGGTATGTACTGCTATTCCTACCGTTAAATAAGCCCAAAAATTATCAGAGTCTAATGTGTAGGCAAGAGTGATTGCAGAAATAGTATACAAAGAAAATTGTAAAAGATATACTTTTAAGTTTGTATGTAAACCCACAAAATAAGTTATGGTATCAATAATTAGAGTTACAGGAATACCAATAATGCAATATATTGCTAATTCATATATTGTGCCAATAATTACTCCATTTAAAAAAGGGAAATATTCATCTTTTGGAAGATCTTCATTTAAAGATATTAAACTATCAATTGAAGCACTAAGAAACGATGATAATGGAGCTGCAAGAAGTATAGAAATAGGGATCAAATATAATTTTTTCATAAACACCACCTCAGCATTAAATATTACTTTCATAAAGAGTGGTAGCAAAATGTATTGCAATTAATTCACAGTACGAATAAATTACGCTTCTTGAACTAAACTGCCCCGTTAGTGCCATAAGAAAAGGCAGCTTCAGCAACCTGCCTTATTGTAGAGTTGACACAAACTGTGAGGTATTTTCGGAATAAAAAAAGACCACGACATGTGATCCTTTACTATGAAGAAAGAATGTAGGCAAAGAAACTTTTCGGGATATAGGATTATTTTGAAATGTTTCTTTGAAATTGGTACAACAACTTATCTAACTCTTGACTAGATTTAACAGTTTCGGGGTGAGAAAGGCCTTGTAACATACCAATTTTAATTAAACGGGTTCTCAAGTACTTAATCTTACAATTCATTTCGTTAAGAGATAACACAATATATCCATAACCTTTCTCTAGTTAATATATCAACCATCCAAAAATATGCTTAATAAGTAATTATATACAAAAAATAACGATGAGAAAAGAACTGAAAAACGAGTAAATATTACCAAAAAATACTTTCTGACAACTTGACCTACCGTACAGTACGAAATCACTGTGCTTGTAGAACTATCCTGCCCCTTAGTTGCATAACAAAAAGGTTGCTTCAGCAACCTCTATTATTGGAGTAAAACACCCGTTAGCGAAATAAGAACCTTTTACCTTCTAACGAATACCGAATATTCCATTGGATTTTCGAATCCTAATCTTTCAGCCAGCTTTATCGACGCAAAATTGTTAACAACACAGTCCCAATTGGGTTTCAAATTTCTTTCAATACAATGTTTAATGAATATTTCTGCAACATTTTGAGCTAAGCCCATTCCTCTATACTCTTTTTGAGTTGTAATATCAATGTCAGCAAATTGTGATGAACTAAATATAGATGTACACTCACTTATAACGGTATCATTATGTAACAAACAATAGCCAAAACCATTTTCTAGAAAATTTGATACTGAACCCCAATATTCATTATAATAAGATTCATTAAATTCCAGACTTTCAGTAATTATTTTTTCATCTATTCTCTTTACTATAAAATCTTTAGGGACTTTTACCTTTTTTATTGTTGAATATGTATCCTTATTAAAATGAAAAGAATACCTTTGTATTTGTCTTAACTCTTTTCCAAACAACTTATTTATAACTTGATCCCATTCTTTTGATGGAGAAAACAAAGTGAATCGCTTTTTATCATTTTTTCTACTTCTATAAATCTCTAAAAATATGCTGTTAAGACCATTGTTCATTTCGTCTCCACCAACAACAAAAATACCTGAATCAGTACCAACTAAAACTGTTTTCTTTAATTCATCCATATAAACCTGTCCAGGAATATAATTATTTAATACAGAGTAAGCAAATGTCGGGTAAGTTTCTTTATCATTTTTTTTCAGTAAATTTATTACCTTTTCAAATTCATTATTCATACTGGTTCCCCTTTTGTTTTTTGCTATACCTCATACTTTTTGTACTTTCCTTCTCACTAACTTCCCTCGATAGTTCCTGATGAAAAGAGTTCCAGAGCAACCTTCCTTATTGAAGTAAAGCACCCGTTAGTTGATTAATGAACACAACATTGGTATGTTAAAACTCAATTTTGCCGTTCTTAAATTTATAACAATTTGTAAGGTATGACATTTCAGAATTTGGTACAAGTTTTTTACAGTAGTCCTCTATTACATGGGGACCTTTAACAAACTCGCCTTTTACAAATTCCCCCTTTCTATTCTGGTCTGTACGGTCTCTGGAGGTGTCAGAACGGTAATAAATTAATTTTCCATTAAATTGATACTCTGTTATGAGTGCATCACCTTTCTCTGTAAACTCAGTAAAACGAATAAAATCGGTTTTTTTATTTTTAACATTATTTTTAAACTGAAGGAGTTTCTGTTTTTGTTCAGGAGTTCTTTCACTAAAGAATGTTATGTCTCCATTTTTCATTGCTTCTTCCTTACTGTAAACTTTAGGAACCTTGTTCGTTAATTTTTCCCCAAAATTTTCAATTTCTTTCTTAAAGGAATTTCCTTCTGCTGCAACCTTATTATTAATATTTATACTTACCAAAACAAATATAACAAGTATTGTTGTTAAAGTTCTTTTATTCAATGACAAAACCTCCTAAGTATTTATCTAAGGTAGTTTTGTCCATTCAAAACATTATTATTCAATGATAATTACCTTACTACTTAAACTAAACTGCCCCTTTAGTTGCATAACAAAAAGGTTGCTTCAGCAACCTCCCTTAATGAACTAAAGCACCCGTTTGTTTAAGTATAATTCTTCACAATCTCATTCTCCAAAAAAAGAGTTACCCAAGAAACTTAAAAAATCACGAAACGAGTCACTTTATTATTTCCCCCATTGTTACATTTACGTCATTACACCTGAAAATAGACTATTTCTCTGACTCTAATAAGGTTTATTACATGTTGGTTATAAAAAAGAATGAATTAAAAATAGAATTGCAAAAGCAACACCAGATCGCAAATGCCACTTCCGGTCCCTCCTCTGATATCTAAATATTCCCGATATAGGAACTGGAAGCAGGACTAGCAAGGAAAGCAATCCACTTATATAATTGAAATCAAATTTGAAGCCGTGCATAAAAACAGCTACCGTATGCAAGATAATAAAAGCGATGGCGATAATCGCTGCTGGAGTATGCCATCTTCGGGCAAAGCGCAGCAAAGTGGACAACCATTTTTTTACCTTGCCTTGACCTTTCAGCATACGAAGCCTAATAACACGAAGAAGTACATAATAAGCAAGTACAAAAAATAAGGCAATTCTTGCATTGGAGCCAAAACCTTTAAATGTATGTTCGAACTGCCTGCTGTGCAGTGAAAGTTGTAATAGTCCCTTAAGTTCCCAAAGCATTATCAAAGCAGCGATAATAATCGCCACGATTACCCATATACGTTCCTTTTTAGGAACCCACCCTTGTTTTTGGACCTTGGTTTCCCGTGTATTCATTGATCTGTCCTCCTATAAATAAAATTAGTGATACACTACATTTCTGCATTTTTAAATTAAAAAAACAACTTTTATGTTCTTAACTTGGTTATTGTCACCGAAACCCCATCTACTACTTAAGTGACCGATAGACAAGTTTCCATTGTGGTAAAAGATTTGTTAAATCCAAGTGGTTAGGAGAAGACGAATTTTTCGCATGAATTAAGGTAGTGGATGTAAGATTAGAAATTAAAACTACAAATGAAAAAAGCAGTTACTATCTTATATTTCCGTAGGTCCATGGAATAAATTTCCTTTGGATGTAAAATGATATTAGATTTAAAATTTCCTAATTTAAGTATTTTTATGCTCCTTATTAACCCATCACATATTATTAGTGGATTTCTCTAATTAAAGAGAGAATTAACAACATAAAAAGACAAATTTCAATGAATTTGTCCCTAAAATGTGTATCTTTTTCTTCAACTAACCTGCCCCGATAGTTGCATAAAGAAAAAAACTGCCTTAAAGACAGTCCCGATTTTAAGCTGACGCACGTGATATTTCACAAGGTCTAAATAGTGTTTGTTTTATCCATTAAGGGTTGAAACAGCAACAACGAATGAAAAGATTATTGCTAATATTGCATCTTGTCTCGTAGTTGTTCTTATCAGTGGCATCCAGCTAATATTACCCATTAGGCTAACAAGTCTTGCTATAATAAAAAAGATAACAAAAAAACTAAAAAACGTTCCAATCATAATATCACCTTTCTTCATTTTTTCTTTTATTGTAACATTCATCTTCAACTATCCTGCCCCGTTAGTGCCATAAGAAAAAGGCTGCCTCAGCAACCTTCCTTATTGAAAAAGCACCTGTTAGTTGAAGAAATCATATCCTTGCTTAGTTTTTCAAATATACGACATTGTCGCTTCTTTCTACCTGAAAATTTAAATCATCCCTAATATTAAGCATATTACCAGCATCTTTATAATTCCCAGATTCAAAAGATATACCATATCCATTATTCTCAGGATAACCATATAAATAGCAGACCACTTTTCCATCTTTCAAAAATACAATTTGATTCATTCCTTCATTTACAGTTTCGCTAATAGTATCCCATTTATAACCTACCGTTTCATATATATCATCTTTCGGAGTATATGGTCCAAAGGAATATACTACATCCCAGTCAAACGGTGTTACATCTAATAAATTTATTGTTTCAACGGAATGTCCAATTGATAATACTTCTTCTTTTAATAACTCTTCGTTTACATCCCATAAATCCTTCTTTAATAGATTTATAAAGATAGCTATACATATTATACCAAAAGCAACAATCACTACTGTCTTTTTAGATTTCATATCTATCCTCCACCTTGACCAGCAACCTTCCTACCGAAATTAGTCACTTCATTATAACAATGATTTCCAATATTGGTGTGAATTCTTAATGGGGTCCTGGTAGCAAAACGCGTAAAACATACGCTAAGCAGAATTTGACATAAAAAAACCGAGTATTCCTACTCTAAGGAGGCTCGGCTTTTAAGGTATCAACGAACCTAAATTTGGTTCTGTAAATTAGTCATACCATCTCAGTTCAATTTTTTCTGTGTAATAATCCCCTTCGTAAAGTGTCATATATAGTTCTTCGTCGCCAACATCTCCACCAACACCTGAATAGATAGCACAAGTGCCACTAGAATAATATTCAAATTTCTCTGTATTGAATCCATCATAGTCATCATCAGCGCTAGCATCATCCTTTTCCCACAAGTCAACTTTAAAACTTCCACCCTTAACCGAGCCCTCTAAGGTTCTAAAACAAACCTTTACACCGTCGCCATTCAAGGAGTGAGTTTTTGATTTGTTTTTCTTGCAACGTTTCTAATATGTTTAAAGTCTAATAGGTGAAAGGAGGATTATACATGTGCGAGCTGAACAAAGTAAAAAAGGCTATGGCTGGAAATAAAATAGCCTTTCAAGAGTTAGTTTTACAAGAAAAGGATAATCTCTATAGAATGGCTTATATCTATATGAAAAATGAAAACGATGCACTGGATGTTGTGCATGAGAGTGTTTTTAAAGCGTATAAATCAATTAAAAAATTAAAAGAACCCAGTTACTTTTCAACCTGGTTAACGAGGATCATAATTAACACTTCAATAGATTTTTTGAAGAAAAAAAACTTATATGATGTGGTCCCGGTCGATTACGAAGAGGTTCAAGGAGATATAAATCATGCTAAAGTGGAAGAACGACTAGATTTACTTCATGCAATCAACCAGTTGGAGGAACGGTTCAAAACACTTATTCTACTTCGATATTATAAAGACTTATCCATAAAAGAAATTGCACGCGATTTTAATTGTCCTGAAGGGACGATAAAAGCTCAGTTACATAGAGCAACAACTAAACTAAGAATGAATCTTAAGGAGGGTACGGTTTATGAAGAAGATCCAAAAAGAAATGGAACAAATTAATGTTCCGAAAAGGAAACTTGAAGAAACTATAAATAGTGCAATTGAAAAAGGGGATAGAAGAGTAAGAAGAAGAAAAATATTTACTGGAACGGCAGCAGCTGGATTATTTCTGATAATCTCTTTGGGTTATTTCTCCACTTCTCCTGCAATGGCAAGCTTTGTTACTACTATTCCCATTTTAAATTCGATCATTGAACCTGAAAGTAATATTACAGAGAGAATAGATAGTAAACTGGACGCTGAAAATATTAATTTAAGTTATGTGAGTGCAACATATAGACCCGATAAGATCATTGAGGTAGGAGTTTTAAGCAATAATAATGAAGATTTTTCACCTATAAAGGAAAACGTAACGAATATAGTTAAGGATGTTTTACAAAAAGATAATTTAGATGCTTTTTCTGTTAAAGTATTTAAAGTGGATAAAGATGACATTCAAAAATCAGCAAAAGCTCCTGAAAAACCAGCTTCCTTTGAAAAGGAAATTATGGATACATTAAATGACCATAATATAAATGTAGTTGCTTATGGCATTTCAACTAAGTCTAAAGAGGTCAATATGAAGATAAAAGCTTCACCAGAGTACTTTAAGGACGTAAAACAAAATACAGAAGATATGATTCGTAAGATTCTTGTCTCAAACAACCAAACAGGATATTCCATTAATTTAAAACGACAAGACGAGTACGATGATAACGTGGCAATTTACATTTTACCTTCAATAGGCGATGAAATAATGGGTAAAAAAATGTATAACGCAACTAGTATCTCGTACTCCCTAGATCCTGAACTAACTATAATCATTAAAACATCCATTCCAGATAGCTCAGCTGAATCAAAAGAATTTGGAACTAGAATGGAACGCAATATAAAAACAATCTTATCTTCAGAAAAAACAAAGCCTCTATTGGAAGGGAAACCTTATTCAATTAAGATATACAATCAAGAACAGGAACAAATTAATTTTTAATCAAATTTCCGTTTTTAAAGAAAGTCGAGCTTCCTTAGAGTAGGAAAACTCGGCTTTTTTATGTCAAATTCTGCTTAGCGTATGTTTTACGCGTTTTGCTACCGGGACCCCTTAATGAACTAAACTGCCCCTTTAGTTCCATAAGAAACTTCTATGGCGGCGATTCTCGCCGCCACCATCTAGCACGAAAACCTGCTCTTTACCCAAAAATA
>NZ_JBHZPE010000084.1:0-11665 GCF_042787985.1 Peribacillus sp. YIM B13481 | reverse complement strand
TTTACGTCCTTCAAAAAAATTAGAATTTGGTGGGCTTATTTTAGTATGGCCTTTCACGAATATGTTTTCATACAAAAAAGGCTGCCGCAGCACCCCTGGTTTTAGTAAAACATCCTTTTGTTAAATAAGAATTCAATAAAAAATACTTAAAACCTTTTATAAATCCCTCAATTTAATCCAGTAGAATTTACCGCTAACGCCTTGTTTATACGAACAAATATCAATTTATCGAACTGGATAGCTGCTTAAAGTTGAAAAAGAATGCGCCAATTTTTTCGCGAAATTTAATGGGGGTTCGACTGATTGAATATGAATATACAAAATCGAAGGTTTCATATATAACCAATCATTATGCAAGGCACTAACAATAATCCCCTGTTGGACAACTGATTGCATAAATCCTGGAATTTCTTCTTGTAAAATTGCTATTTCACCCAAATTTAATGCAATACCGTTTTGGTCCAATGATTCAAATAAAACCCCTACTGGTACAACTGAGTTACTCGGACGCCCTTGGACAAACACTTCAATATTACGATGCAAGGACACAGAACAAACACCTTTATTTATGTCGCTTTTCCCATTTATAATTTTGGCAAATTGTTCACAAAGAGAGTTATAGTCATTCATAATTAAGCCTCCTTTTAATTGGGATATTATGATGTTTAATTCTATTTAATGATGAATCATAAAATAAAGGAGGGAAAAAAATACCCTCCAGATCATTTAACTGGAGGGCATTCGTATTAAACATAATCTTATGGGAATGAATTACTTAGCGCAGCAAATATTCATGTTGTGTTAGCTATTTGATTCTTTTTGTATTAGAACCTTGTGCTCTACTGTTGTTGTCTCCAAAACATCATTATCTTTATGAGTATTAGTAATGTTTTTTGTCATCACACTGACAACCACTAAAACTACGATATTAACAAATAGAGCGATAATTCCTACATTCAAGTCTTTAATTGCTTGAGGAAGATAAGGAAATAGATAACCAATTTTTATATTCCCTAGTTCCATAATTGAGACTAGCACGCCTCCTGTTATAATCCCGGCAAATGCTCCATGTTTGGTTATAAAATTCTTTCTCATCAAGCTTGCGAAAAAGGCAGGAGCTAGTTGTGTGATAAAATTATAGGCGATTAAAGCAAGACTAAAGAGGGAATTTCCACCTTTAAAGGTCAAGTAAATCCCTACGAGAGAAATAAGGGGAACCAAGTATTTTACCAATTTTGCAATCTGATTTTCCGTTGCCGATGGAGTGAATACCTTATATACATTTTTTGCAAGCAATGTTGATATTGACATCAACAGCATGGAACTTGGTACTAAAGCGGCTAACACGCCAGTGCCACCTATTAAGCCCACAAACCATGGATCAAATTCCTGTTTAGAAAGCTGCAGCAAGATAAGATCGGCTTCGCTGCCTTTTAATCCAGGCGTCTGCAAGATAGCTGCAAATCCGACAAAAAAGGCAAACAACAAAATCAATTGGTACATTGGCATTAGGATTGCATTTTTTCGTAAAGCTTTTTCGCTAGAGGCAGCATAAATAGGAGAAAACCCGTGCGGCCACATATAAAATCCAATGGAGCTTAATATAACGGTCGATATATACCACGAAACGCCCATTCCTTGATCCGGAAGTATGGTATAGTTCGGCTTTGCATTTTCAATGGCCTCAAACATGGGTTGAAGACCGTCATAATAATGAAGAGGGAAATAAACCCCTAAAAATACGACAATGCCAAGAATCAGAATATCCTTTAAAATAGCTGTCCTGGCAGAACCGTGAATACCGGAAACCATTACGAAAATGGTTACACCAATTGCTCCAACCCAAATGGCAGCTGTAGAAGAAATGGCCCCATAGGATGTTGCAGAAACGATATATCCTAACCCCTTCAATTGCAGAACTAAGTAGCAAGTACAAGCTATAACACCAATTACAGCAACAAGCACACCAAGATAAGGACTTTGATATTTTTTCACGAAAAAATCTGATTGGGAAACTAATTGGTGTTTCTTTGCATACCTCCAGATAGCAGGAAATGTCCAGTAGGAGATGACTGTTGCCAGACAGCCGTATGATACGATACTAAAGATGGAACCTCCTTCCCCATAAGCTGATCCACTTGCACCTAAAAAGGTGAAGGTCGTATACATTTCACCTGCGGATAAGAGGAAAATCAAAAGGGCTCCCATTCCACGTCCCCCGACTGACCATTGTTCTAAGTTCATTTCTTTCCCTTTTTTAGCCTGGATACCAATCAAAACGGAAATGACGAAAAAAAACAGGATGAATAACACGGCAATATTCATCTTGAATCTCCCTTCTGATTAGCTGGATCCAGTAGATAGATAATCCCCATAATACCTGTGGTTAGCACAGACCAGAGTACAATCCAAAAGTGAAAAAATGGCATTCCCAGAACATAGGGAGTCACTTTATTTGTAAACAAAGCACCTACAATAATACCAAGAAACGGGATTATTCCGAGCCAATATATTTTTTTCATACTCTTAGCCCCCTAGTAAGTTAGATTTAACATTTTAAAAGTCGCGTGAACAAATAACTTCACCCCATTTTGTAAAGCCTGTTCATCGATCGTGAATTTCGGATGATGGTGAGGATATATAATCCCTTTTTCTTCATTACGGGCCCCTATTACAATATAGGATCCCGGAACTACTTTTTGAAAAGCAGAGAAGTCCTCACTTCCCATAATCGGCTTTAAAATCTCTCGGCTTTCTTCACCAAATACTTCACAGACGGTTTCGTCCATCAATCGGGTAACTTCTTCATCATTAATGGTCGGAGCATAACCGAACTGATAATCGAATTCGTAAGTAGCTCCATGCGCTTCAGTAATTCCTTTTATAATGCGTTCGATAAAATTCGGTATTTTTTCCCTTAACTCCGGATTAAAGCTTCGAACGGAACCGCCAATGCTTACCTTACTTGGAATAACATTAATCGCACTTCCCGCATGGAACTGAGTCACTGAAATCACAAGAGCTTCCTGGGCATCACGATACCTCGAAACAATATGCTGGAGATTTGATACAACCTGTGTTCCAATTGCTATGGGATCGACGGTAAGTTCAGGCTGTGAGGCGTGCCCCCCTTTACCGACCACTGTAATGTTAAAAGTATCAGCTCCAGCCATCACCGGACCGTAACCCAAACCAATTTTCCCTAAAGGAAGAGTCGACAAGAGATGGGTGCCAATGACCATATCCACTCCATCAAGCACACCAGCTTTCACCATCTCTTGGGCTCCACCGGGCGGCAGTTCCTCGGCATGTTGAAATAAAAAGCGGACCTCCCCTTTAATATGATCCTTTAACTGTGTAAGAATCTTCGCTGCACCAAGCAGCATCGCCGTATGCCCGTCATGTCCGCATGCATGCATCGCGCCTGAATTCTGTGACACAAAGTCAAACTCATTCTCTTCTTCAATTGGAAGCGCATCCATATCAGCCCGCAGTGCAATAACCTTCCCAGGCTGCGGGCCAATCAAACGAGCCATTATACTCGTTTTTGTCGGACGTGAAATTTCCAAATCACCAAAAGTTTGTAGCGTTTCATAAACAAATTGTGCTGTTTTTACTTCTTCAAAAGACAGCTCGGGATACATATGTAAATATCTTCGCCATCCAATCACTTCATCTTTAACAGTCTCGATTAAATCATGAATCATTATCGTTTGAGACACCCAATACATCCCCTTTTCATTCAATTTACATGGTAATCTTTATTTTCGGTTAGTTTAAGGAATAAATTCCTTAAATAGAGTATAATATCCCGTGTTCTTTATTTCAATGTTTTTTGAAAATTCTAAACTATTTTATTTGATTACTAGATTTAATAGTGGAAGTTCTCCTTTTAGTGCTTTTACATCAAAATAAAAAAGCACCCAATTTTGGGTGCTTATAATAATCGATAAATTTTACTCGGCCTTCCACGTGTGGCGTGAGCCTCTTCACCAACGCATTGTGCCAAATCAACTTCGCACATATCCGCAATAATACGCCGTACATTACGTTCTGTCATCTCAAGATGTTTCGCTAATTCCTTTGTTGTGAAATTACCCCAGCCCATTCTTTGTACAAGGGCTGATATCTTCTTATATGTTTTTACACTGATATTCCCCTTTTTTAACTTTTCGATAAGGAGTTCATTGTGGGACCGGGTAGCATATTGTAATTCTTTCTTTTTGCCTGGTGATTCAATAATCTTTCCATCATCTTGAATAATCACAATTTCACGCTTCTTCATCTCTTTTGAATGTTGAATAGCCCGAAAAGCATTGATTTCCGCCGAATAGGCAGTTTCGCCGAAGCCAATTCCAACGGCAACGGTTGTATCTGCTTCAAAAGCCAATTTTTGAATGGTATCTTCGAGCGTAATAATTTCCCGTTCAATTGCGCCGCGAGAACTAAAAATCATGTATCTTCCATTCCCTTTCTCTGAAAAGGAACCATTTATTTTTTCACCAAGTTGAATTAACATTTCTTTTAGCCGAAGCTCCAAGTACTGTAAATGATAAGGAGTTTTCATTTCCTCTGCCACTCTGTTAAAATATTCAACTTCAATGATTTCAACTCCAATTTGTGTGTCTTTAAAGTAGGAAGTCTTTACTTTTTCAGAAAGAATCCGAAGCGTTTGCCGGATTTCCATCTTACTCATCGACATCCGGTAAGCTGGAATTCCATACTCCCTTAAAGCTTCGCACACGGACGGAAAACAAGATAAGGCGCCTTCTGTCCTTCCCTTATTCCATAAATCCAAGTGAAAATGAAACAATTCATTAGTGTCGACATCTGACTCAAACACTTTCGTATAGATCTTTGGGGTTTTAATATTCAACTGTGACAAAGCTTCTTCACTAATATTGTTTGAAGACATAGTATCGATACTAAGCCTCTCAATAATTTTCCCTTGTTCGTAAATCAACTCTAAAAAAGATTTATAAAAACCTGATTCCGTAGCAGGAACATGGACCATTATTTTATCTGTGCCTAGTGTTTTTTTCGCAATTTCATAGGGAAGTGGACCGGAAAAAAGCCATGCATGTACGTGAGAATGATGTTCTTTTACAATATTCTCTACCTCTTCAGTCTTTACATAGGGCAAAGAGATGAATTCCAATTCATGTTTATATTCTTCTGCCAAGTCTAAAATCTGTTCTACAGAAGTTTTTAGTCCGACTAGTCCGATTTTATACATCCTGTATTCTACTTCCTTTATCATCAGTAATATAATCAATGTTCTTTGTAAATATCCTAGTTTAACGTAAGTCATGCTCGTAAATTTAAATTTTCTGCTCAGTTCTTTTTACCTTTTGTCCTATTTTATCATGTGACATGAAGGAAAAATACGTTGTATACGTTATTCATGTTAGGTTTTCATGACAGCTTTGTTATACATCTTAGATAATCATCCATTATCTTTATGTTTTCCAAGAGTTCTTTTTGCTTTTTGACATGACATAACCAATTTTCTAGTTAAGCTAAAAAAACACCTCTTTAGGTGGTTTCAGACTGTACAATTTGGACGTTGATTTCCACTTCAGGCACTCGCTTTCCGCGGGCGGTCCGCCCTCGGCTTGCGCCTATAGAAAAAGATACTATGTAGGCTTTTTCATACATATTAGAATGCATGATAAAGAACTTATGTTTTTAGTGTGGAGGCCAGTAAGGTCATGAGACCGAGCAATAAAGGAGTTCGGGGTGAAGCTGAGGATGAAAACAATGTAGATGTTCATAAAAAAATAAGAGGGGACAAATGTCCCCTCCTAGTGTGTTATCTTTAAATCTGCTTGCTGAAATCGCGCTGTGCTCCCCTATAGCTCCCGATTATATTTTGATAACCAGGAAGCTGGCTTGAAAGCAATGCACCAAAACCTTCGACATGGTTGCGCCAATCACGCTGTAATTCGCATGCTGCGCTAAACCAATTCATAAGCTGCACACCGCCATGGGCCATACGCGCTAAAGCAGCATCAGCTACCTGTTTGCTGACTGTTCCAGAAGCATCAGTGACGGCGAATACTTCATAACCTGCGTTCAAAGCGGAAAGTGCTGGGAAAGCAACGCAGACATCAGTAACCACGCCCGCAATGATAAGTTGTTTTTTTCCGGTTTCTTCGATTGCTTTAACAAAATCTTCATTATCCCATGCGTTAATTTGTCCAGGCCGAGCTATTTTTGGCGTGTTAGGAAAGAGTTCTTCCAATTCTTGCATGAGCGAAGAAAGTTCGTATGTAGGGAAATTCCCCTAACCCCTTCGTTGGTTTCAATCAGTTTATAGTTTGGTAAAAAGAACTTCCCATAATTGATCATGAATTCTAAATTCCACACTCCAAGATAATGTAAATGGTTTTGGTTATATTGAACCCCTTCCATTTTCTAAATGTTTACAACATACTATAACCTATAAGGGAATTGGGAGGAGTGCAGAAATGGATGAAAAGAAAGTTACATGGTTAGAGCTCTTTTATGATTTGTTATTTGTGGCGGCCGTTGCGGGCGCAACTCATGTTTTACTGCAGGTTGAAGATGGATATATCCATCCAGAGTATTTATTGAAGTTCGTGTTGATTTTTATACCTATCTGGTGGGCTTGGGTAGGGCAAACCATATTTATTAACCGGTTTGGAAAGGATTTATTTCATCAACGGCTATTTTTGATATTGCAAATGTTTTTTGTCCTAATTATGACCTCAAGCTTATCAGTCGATTTTGATCCTTATTATCTTTCTTTTTTAACTGGTTATATTGGCTTAAGAGCCATGACGGCTATCCAATATCTTGTTGTACAGCGGATAGAAGAGGGATTTCGAAAAAATGCAGCACTCTTTTTGGGAAGGTATTTTTGGATTGGAATCGTCATTTCATTATTTTCCGTCCTTTTTGATTCCTGGCTTCGATATGCTGTGTTATATTTGGGCATCCTGATCGATATCATTATCCCGATCCTTGGAAGGAAGTGTTTAGAAAAGGTTCCTACAAATACGGCCCACTTGTTAGAGCGATTCGGTCTATTTACCATAATTCTCTTTGGGGAAGCTCTTGTGAGCACTCTTGCGGTAATCCAACCTAAACAAGGAAATTGGGATTCGATAGCCTTTTCTATCATTTCATTTGTCCTGATAATATCTATGTGGTGGCAATATTTCGATAACATGGAGAAGAAAGTCGACAAGTCTGTACAATCTTCCGGCCAGCTCATCATTTACGGTCATCTGTTTATTTTAATGTCTATAAGCATGATTGCAGCGGCCATCAGATTATTGTTTTTACAGGAAGTCCATTATTCATTTATCTTATATTTTGTTTTTGGTTCCGTATTGCTCTATTTCATATCAACCACTTTTGTTTTCCACCAATATCGACATAAGCACCAGCGCTTGCAAATATATCATTTAGCGTTATTTTTAGGGATTTTAGCCGTCTTTTTTATTTTTAATTTGATTGTCCCGGTACCAAATATCGTGATAATAGCCGAATTAACACTGTTTTTTATCATCTTTGCCAAACTAACGACTACATAATATAGGAATCAAAGATGGAAGTTTTTGCATTTGACATCAAATTAGTTTATTCATAAACTGATTGTGACAAAGAAGAATGAGGTGACATTCATGAAAGAAAACACAACGAATCCCTCCACATCTAACAACGAGGAACGGCTGGGTTTAATGTTATGGTTCCGAATAACACGAATATATAACCAAAGTATTCGGGAATCCAATCAACATTTAAAGAAATGGAATCTATCGGCAGCCCAATTCGATATCTTGGTTCAAGTGGGTTCCCATGAACGATTGTCTCAGCAAGAACTTGCAAACAAGCTTTTTGTGACGAAAGGCAATATCACTCAGCTATTAAGGAAAATGGAAGAATTGGGATTGATTAAACGGGAACAGGAATGGAAAACAAAATACCTTTCATTGACTGAGGAAGGAAAAGAGTTTTTTCATGAAGTTGTTCCAAAACAAGAGCATTTTCAGGCATCACAGTTTGCCAACTTGAATGAGACGGAAAAACAACAGCTTTTAGATCTACTTAGTAAAGTTCAAAAATAATAACAGATCACCTGCTAGAATGGTGATCTGTTTTTTTTATCTTGTTACTTCGGTTTTTTCATGAACAATGAAAGGACCACATTCACGATCGCGAAAATCAAACTAATTTTAAATACAAGCGATGAACCTGAGGCAGCAGCTGCCGGTAAATCATTTGCCACATCAGTCAAGTAGCCATTTTGCTTCGCAGAGAATAGTAAAGGGGCAGCCCTGAAAAACTTGATAATAAGAGATTTGAATTTTTCTTTATAGATGCTGACAAGGAAAATTATGAGAATTACCTGCAGTATTGCATTAAACTGGCGGCGGAACGGGGTGCTTTAATCGTTCTGGATAACGTACTTGCGGGAGGCAGTGTGGCAGACGAAGATGCTCAACCTAAACATTATCCTGCATTTATGAAGGCGTTCAATGGAAACGTGGCCAATCATCCTCAATTGGAATCCCTGCTTATTCCAATCGGTGATAGGCTGACCATTTCAAAAGTAATTGCGCAAACCCACGAGTAAATTGCTCAAACTCACGAGTAAACTGCTCAAATTCACGAGTAAACTGCTCAAACTCACGAGTAAAACGGCAAAACTCACGAGTAAACTGCTCAAACTCACGAGTAAATTGCTAAAATGGCCGAATATATCGCACAAATTCATGAATATATCGATCAACCTCGAGTTTATAGCTCTAACTCTCGAGTATAGTGCTCAAACCCTCAATTATATCGCCCAAACTTTCGATATCATCGATCAAGCTCACATGTATATCGCGCAAATATCCTTTTCATGAAGAAAAAATAACTGAATTTCTATAATCTTGAATGAAAATGATTTTTATTATCAATAATAAAATGGAAGAAGGTAACCAAGTTGATGGTTACCCCCGATGATTTAAATTTCTGGATCAAATGTTTTGCAATCCGTTTCTTTGCTATTTGATGCTTGATTCCCTTTATGGCTGACAACATAAATAGCATCTGCACTGCATTTGTTTCCAGAATCCCAGTATTTACAATTATTCACTTCACATAGAACATCCTTTGCCATCGTATCACACCTCCTCATTTGCTATCATTAACAAAGTTGGGGTTCTTGATACTTTCCTTTTTCAGGTTCGGGTGCCTTGTTTTTAATGAAAACGGAATTGAAGGCCTTCTCGAAAGATTCACGGAATTTAAGGACCGGCAGAAAAAGGACGCCAGTTTGTCAAAGCATGTTCGGTACAGACCCAAGTTTCAGCGTTCTTCTATGTAAAGATTCATATTGGCTCAGGAATGGTTCAGGCTTGATATCGGATTGACCGTACATTCATGATTGGCTTCGATTGTTTGTAAGAAGCTTTGCATGGAGTTTGTCATATAAGCATCTTTACGATGAATGAAGACAGTCGAAATATTGCCGTACTCTTCTGGAATTGCATGAACATGCACGTTTTCATTGGCTGCAAGGTGATTTACCGCTGATTGTGGTACGAGGGTAATGCCAAGGCCGAGTGTTACACTGGTTAAGATGGTTTCCAATACATTGAACTCCATAATCCTTTTAGGCATCACTTCTTCCTCTTTCAACCATTGCTCCAGTTTAGATCGATATCCACAACCCTGACTGAATACTAAAATTGGTTCTGTTAAAAATTCTTCAAGGTTTAATGTTTCATTCCTTGTAACTAAAACAAGTTTTTCTGTACACACATCGTATTGCTGAATGAGTGGATGTTTAATCGGTCCTGTAACAAAAGCGCCATCCAGCCTATGTTCAATAACATCTTTAATTAAATCCTCCGTTAACCCAGCCTTTATGGATAGATCGACATTTGGATACTGTTTATGATAAGAGGCTAGAATCTTAGGAAGGCCGCTGACCGTTTCAACAGTACCGATGTTCAATATCCCCGTAGGTGTTTCACTATCCAGGAATACTTGTTTGAGTTCTTCCATATCAAGCAAAATTTTGTTTACATACACCAGCATCTTTCGTGCCTCTGCGGTTAAAGACATACCACGTTTATGCCTATTGAATAAAGGCGTCCGTAACTCATGCTCCAAATGCTTAATCCTCGCCGTTACATTGGATTGGACATAATTCAACTCAACAGCAGCCTTACTTATGCTTCCATATTTAGCGACGCACTGGAATATTTGCAAATCCCGAATTTCCATAAAAGTGACCCCCTTTCCTAAATATCATTAATAATGATGGTTACATTCACTTTAAGTCATTTTACATGATAATGACTTTATCATAAAGTGTGTATAGGAATTTAATCAATCATTATTTTTTTGAGGGGAAGCTTTAAATGAAAAAGAATCAAGTTTTAATCGGTGCACTTTTATGTTTGACAGCCAGCATTTCTTGGGGAGCCATGTTTCCGGTTGCAGAAAGGGCACTCATGTATATAGATCCTTTTTATTTCTCTTTTCTGCGATATTTAGCTGTTAGCATAATTTTAGGGATATTGCTTTTAATTAAAGAGGGAACGAAGTCTTTTCGCTTGGAAGGGAAAGGAAAGAACTTATTGTTTTTTGGATCGATGGCGTTTACAGTATACAACTTTCTCATTTTCGCAGGTCAAGACTTACTGGGCCATAACGGGGTAATCGTTGCTTCCATCATGGAATCATTAATGCCTATGATTTCAATTATGATAATGTGGGTTTTCAAAAATGCCAGACCTATGAAATATACGATCGCAAGTATGTCCCTTGCCTTAATAGGGGCTATTCTTGTGATTACCAACGGCAATTTATCATTCCTATTTTTATTGAAGGATAGCATCATTCCTATACTTTTCATTCTAATTGGGGTTATAGGATGGGTTATATATACGATGGGCGGCAACCAATTTAATGGGTGGTCAACACTCCGCTATTCGACTTTAACGTGTATTTTGGGAACAACAGTATCTGCAATCATTACATTCCTTGCAACTTTAATTGGCCTGCCTGTCCCCACAGCAGAGGTTATTGAATCCATTTATGGCGAGATGATTTTCATGATTATTTTCCCGGGTGCCATTGCACTTTTAAGCTGGAATTTAGGTATTAAACTTTTAACGCCCATTAATGGCATTCTATTTATCAATTTAGTTCCAATAACCACGTTAGCCATTGTTTTTATCCAAGGGGGATCACTTACATCATTCGAATTACTGGGAACTTTTTTAGTGATATATGCTTTAATTCAAAACAATTATTATCAAAGAAAAAACTTGCCTTCCCATGTTGAAGAATTGATTCCAATGAAAGAAAAAAAAATCAGTTAATTTATAAGGTACAAAACATCAATGGGAGGACAATAATGGATTACTTAACACTTTTAATAATTTTTGGATTGGCTGTACTATGGGAATTGGCAACGATTAATAAGAATGTGAAAAAAATGAATGAGCAAAATGAAGAATTAATTAATCTATATAATGATAGAAGTAAAAGAAATCAGTAAAATGACTTTTGGCACAACAGTGCCTGTAAGCAAAACTATGTGAAAAAAGCCTCTTTTTTGGGGCTGTTGACAATCTAAAAGGATTTTTGAAACCTGTATAGAATTTATTCTATGCAGGTTTTTTATTGGAGGGAT
>NZ_JBHZPE010000083.1:0-11745 GCF_042787985.1 Peribacillus sp. YIM B13481 | reverse complement strand
AGCCCAGTAGATTACCGGGTTCATGCCCTCAAGGTTGCCTAATTAAATAAAGTGTCTAACTTTTTGGGTTCACTTCAAAAACTAAAGGACCCATTATTTGAATAAAATAAATTTACGAATCAAATTGTAATAACCATAAATTATTAAATAAGCCATCAGATAACTGACCGGAGACCAATATATATTCCATTTATCCTGGGTATTCTAATTTACAATACAATTAAAAGCTCCAAAAAACTGTACTTAAGGTAAAGACTAAAAAAATAATTAGAATAGACATTTTTTATAATGGATAATACAAATAAATAAACAGCACAGTATAGGATAAAGACCTAGATTGTAGGGAATTGAGGGTACCGATAATTCCGGAAAATTGCATGGTATTTAGCCTAGTCTTTCTTCAACTATCCTGCCCCTTTAGTTCATTAAGAAAAGCTGCCTTAAAGACAGCTCCGATCTTCAGCTAACGCACCCGTTAGTTCAAGTAGAAGAAGCTTAATAGCTCCGTTTAATACTTAATTTATTAAGAAATACAAAAATTGAAGTCCTCCTTTTTTATTTTTTCAAATGATAAGGTACAGTTGTTACTACCACGTTTCTCCGATACAGTAAGAAGGCCTTAATAAGAAAACTTGATTGATTGTGAAGAATATTGTGCCAGCCTTTTTTAGGAATAAATTGTGGAATGACAACCGTTACCCGATAATTCCCTTCCCTTGCTTTATGCTCTACAGTATCAACAAATTTGGTAAGTGGGTTGATGATACTTCTGTAATGAGAGTGCAGTGTCACCAGTCTTACATCAGGTTGCCATTTCTTCCATTGTTCTTCAAACTTCTTCTCGTCTTCTCTTTCAAATGCAACATACACAGCAATAATTTGTTCAGGAGAAAGAGATTTAGCATAATTTAAGGTATTCTCTACAACATGAGTCATGCCAGCAACAGGCACTATCATAACATTACCGTCAATGGTCACAGATGGTTCACAAGTTGTAAGCCTAAGTTGGTCTCCAACAGCTTCATAATGCTTTTTAATTCGATGGAAGAGAAGGACAATGATAGGTAGAAAAATTAGGATTGACCAAACCTGTGAGAATTTTGTTAAAAAGAACATCATTGTGACCGTGAAACTAATAACAGCACCAATCGTATTAACTATTAGTTTTGGAAGCCACCCCTGAGGCTTCTCACGAATCCATTTAGCCATCATTCCTGTTTGGGACAATGTAAATGGAATAAAAACTCCAACTGCATAAAGTGGGATTAGATGCTCTGTTTCTGCCTGAAAAGCAACAATTAAAAGTATTGAAGCAATACCAAGGATGATGATGCCATTTGAATATCCTAATCGGTCCCCTCTAACTAGAAACATCCTTGGAATAAACTTATCCTTTGCAAGATTCACTGCCAACAACGGGAAAGCCGAATAACCAGTGTTCGCAGCAAGGATTAATATCAATGCTGTAGTTCCTTGAATAAAGAAGTACATGAAATTCCGTCCGAAAGTTTCTTCGGCAATTTGGGAAACAACGGTTACCTCTCCACTTGGAGAAATGCCATAATAATAGGCTAAAAATACGATTCCTGAAAACAGTATGGCAAGCAAGGTTCCCATTGCCATTAATGTTTTAGCCGCATTATTTGGAGCTGGGTCTTTAAAGTTAGGAATAGCATTCGATATGGCTTCAACCCCTGTTAAAGCCGAACTTCCTGAAGCAAACGCCCTTAAAAGAATAAACAAACTGATTCCCGCCACAGGTGTACCTATTGGGGTGTGTAATTCAGGAGAAACTCCTCCAGTTAGAATATTATAAATACCCACACCAATTAATATAAACAACGCAAAAACGAATAAGTAAACGGGGTAGGCTAAAATTGAAGCAGACTCCGTTACTCCTCTTAAATTCAAAATTGTAATAAGAATTACAAATACAATGGCAATTACCACATTATAGTTATGTAAAGTGGGAAAGGCAGATGTTAAAGCATCGGTCCCAGCAGACACACTTACAGCAACAGTTAGTATGTAGTCTACCAATAGGGATCCTCCAGCTATTAAGCCTGAATTTACACCTAAATTGCTCTTTGAAACCACATACGCTCCACCGCCATGAGGATAAGCAAAGATGATTTGCCTATAAGACAATATGAGAGCTGTTAAAAGAATTAATACACCAACTGCGATAGGAATTGAATACCAAAATGCTGCTGCACCTAACGTAATCAATACTATCAAAATTTGTTCAGGACCATATGCCACTGATGATAGAGCATCAGAAGAAAGGATTGCTAATGCTTTCGTTTTGTTAAGTTTCTGTTCTCCTAATTCATTGGATTTCAAAGGTCGTCCAATTAAAAGCCTTTTTATGAATGGAATCATTAATCACGCACCGCCTAATATATCTATTGGTTAATTTTTACCCTTATCAATAGTAATTACTCAAAAAAGAAATAATTTTACATGCATAAAAAAGTGCCTACAAGTCATATTTAATAGACCTGTAGGCACATCACTTTTCGTGTGTCACAAGTTCCACCTTCCTTCTCATTTAACGCTTACGAGGTTAGCTGTCGGATTCGGACCTTTGAGTAGCCCTACCTTGAAAGGATTCACCCCTTGGGTTAAGTAACAACCCACAAAAATGGTTCCCCCGTACCTAATGGTTTCAGCGATTTAGAAATTTGAACTGTGATTATAATACTCCTGTGTTCAGAGAATGTAAATGAATTTTATGTAAAAGATTAAAACCGAGGATAACGGAAATGTTAGTAGTACATATTAGTTCATGCTTTAGTATTTTTGATTTCTAACACGAAAGGAGGATTTACATGTTCAAAGATAATAGTCCCTTTTTATCTGATGAATTTTTAGATGAGTTAGCTAAAGACATTAACCAGCAATATGGAGGTCCCACAAAAGAACAAATTGCAGAACCCATAAACAATGATTAGAATATAAGTCCACAAGAAAGTACCTTTAGATATTGAACTCATACCATTGTGTATGTCCTCACTTTTTCATTAAACTGCCCCGTTAGCCATTCATGAAGCGCAAAAATCAGCGCTTCACCACAGAGAATGAAAATTGGTCTCTATGTCGATAATGTTTTAATGGCTGGCGAAGAAGGTCTTTGAACTATGGTACCTTTGAGCCCATCCGTTAGTCTGACTCCGATGACCACGGTGTACCACCGACTGTCGCGCCCTTTATGGGTAGCACTCATGGGAGATTAATCCTTTTTTGGTCGTCGCGCTAGCCTCTACTTAATTTGCTATAATTGGAGGTTTTTGTTTAACGATTTACCAAACTCAATCAGATCACTCATAAGGCTCAGCCTTTTTTTTAAAAGCGTTTTTACTGGGTCTATTTTATTGTGGTTTTTTCTGGATTTTGTGCTTTTTTAATTTTCATGGGAGTTCGATTCACTTATTTCTAGTATATTCTGGAGTATCACAGAGTGGACATTCCTCATATTGCTTTTCCTTTGCTAGAATAAAGTAAATCCCAAGAATAAAAGTAATTATTAAAATGACACAAATTACCCAAAACATCAAAGGATATTGATAATGTACTGTTACTGTTGTAACTCCTGAATTCATATCTGTTGTTGTTATTGTATTCTTAACAGGGTCATAAAGCATGTCTACTATTAAGTATGTTAGTAAAGATGAAAGAGTAAGAAAAATTCCTATCGCACGTTTCATCATTTTCACCTCCTAAAACCGTTAAACTGTATACAGTTTAACGTAAAAACAAAATCCTTCTTCAACTCCCTCAGTTTATACGACTTTCTCACCAATACTCGCTGAATCGCAGGATTTCATCACCCTTGAATTTAAGTTCACGGTAAAATCATATACATAATGAGCAGCTTCCGGAACATGTAAACGTGGGCTAATCGTTTCCAGACGGTGAATTGGGCGAATTAAAAAAATTATTAAAAATGGAAAAATGAAGTCTAACACCCAAGGACATCTTATAGTAAAATTAGCTATGAAATTAGGGTCCTACAAAATATATTTAGTACTAGAAACAATGGGGGATAATATAATTGAATATGATAAGAGGCGAGTGGAAAAATATTTTCAGCCATCGCAAAACTGGGTTAACATTGATAGTCATTCTTTTTGTACCGTTGCTCTATAGCAGCATTTTTCTATCCGCTTTTAGAAATCCTTATTCTAAAACTGGAGATCTTCCAATTGCAGTAGTAAATGAAGATCTGGGATCAAAATTTTCTGGGCAGAATTTACAGTTAGGAAAAGATTTGGTTCATGATTTGAAACAGAATCACTCGTTTAAATGGAAATTTACCAATAGTAAAGAAGCGTTTAAAGGATTAAAAAATGAAGATTTTTACATGGTAGTCGAAATTCCAAATGATTTCTCTAAAAATGGAGCTACCTTGTTAGATAAACATCCTAGTAAAATGGGCCTGAGATATTACACAAATCCGGGGAAAAACTATACTGCATCAAAGATAGCAACCTCTGGAATTAGTAAAATCAATGAGAAAATATCAAATTCTATCACAAAACAATATGCAGTCACATTATTTAATAGTTTAAATGAAGTAGGCGAGCATTTACAAAAAGCAGCTGAAGGAGCGAATAAAATAGACCAGGCTGCCAACAAAATTACAAATTCCTCCAAAACACTACAAGACCATTTGCAGAGTTTAGCTGCTGGTACCGTCTTATTTAAAGATGGTACACAAAGTTTACGCAATGGAACTCAACAATTTCAAACGGAAATTGGTCAATTGTCTAACGGGGTTCAAACACTTAATAGTGGTATGGATAATTTAGAAAATGGCTTGGGTGTCCTTAACAAAACTGGTGAAAATCTCGCCAAAGGTTCTAAACAATTAGAACAAGGAGCTAATGATCTTAAAAGAAACCTACAGCAGGCACACCAAGGTACAATTGAAATTCAAGACAAAGTTGACCCACTATTAATCGCGTTGGGGGATATATATGAAAGACAGCCTGAAATGATTAGTCAACTGAACTCCTTACAACAAATCCTTCAAGGGCAGAACCAACTAGTTAAAGAACAAAAAAGGATTATCCTTAAAAGCAAAAGTCTTTCTGAGGAAGAAAAACAACAGTTGCTTTTGAATTTGGATACTTTCATGTCTCTTTCCACTGCAGATGATTTAAAACAAGAAATTACGGAATTCGAGTCTACGATGTTAACCGTTTCACAAAATTCACAGCAAGTGCAGAGTCAACTTGATCTGTTTGCAAAAGGACAACTATCGATGTATGAAGGCGCTAATAAATTGGCTGAAGGGCAACATACCCTTAGTTCAAATCTAGGGACATTTAACAAAATGTTAGCCGAAGCACATAGTGGTGCTAACAAATTAACAGATGGAACTCGCGCTGTTTCCGACAGTATATTAAAAATGGACAATGCAAGCAATCAATTTGCAAAAGGGATTGAAAAACTTAACTCTAGTGCCAATCAGTTTAGTGAAGACTCTCAAAAACTTGCAGATGGTTCCGCATCAATATATAAGGGATCTTCCCATCTATCTGACGGAACAGGTCAATTACATTCTTCGTTACAATCTGGTGCTACAAAAGCGAATGAATTGAAAATGAATGATAAAAATTACGACATGTTGTCTAATCCAATAAAGTTGGAACCACACAAAATCAGTGAGGTAAATGAATATGGAGCTGGCTTAATTCCTTATATTTTGTCTATTGGTTTGATGGCTAGTGCATTAATTTTCTCTTCTAGTTATCAACTTAAAGAAACACCGTTAGAACCAACATCCGGGGCTTCTTGGTTCCTCAGTAAGCACAGTGTTGTTATTGTGGTTAGTTTGATTCAATCCATTCTAGCAGTTACTATACTTATCCAGGGGATGGGTCTAGAAGTTAAAAATGCATGGGGCTTATATCTATTTACAATTTTGACGAGTCTTACTTTCCTATCTTTGGCGCAAATGCTCTGCACCATTTTTGGAAAAATAGGACAGATTATTGGATTCATTCTACTCTTATTGCAAATTGGCGGTAGCTCAGGTACATTCCCTATAGCGTTAGCACCTCCATTTTATCAACACATACATGCATTCCTTCCAATGACGTATGCTATAAAAGGATTTCGGGATCTTATCTCGATTGGAAATGATCTACATGATGTATGGAGCTATGCGCTAATGTTAGCCGTGTTTGGATTTGTCTTGAATGCTGGTACTTACTTATTTTTTGTTCTTCAATTAAGACATAAAAAAAGCATCTCTGCCGCTTAAGCAAATCTTTGGTTCTGGTGCAAAAACTTCAAGACAATTGCAATTAATCTCTAAATCTTGGACATACTGATACTATTACTTTTTTCATATTTTACTAATGACTCAGTTGCTTTAGAATAATGTTTGATCAAATTGATACTAATAATCTTGATACACGAACAAAAAGAAAGAGCGTGTTTTGAAAAAAAAAGAATGTTCAAAACACGCTCTTAATATATTCAATTGAATCGTTCTTTTATATAAAAGTTTGATTGATCATTTCTGTGACCCTTATTCAATTAAAGGGCCCTATTGTTGAACAAAGATCAAACAGCACTGTTGAACTAACCTGCCTTTAGCTAAATTAGAATATGGTGGACTTATTTTAGTATGGCCTTTCACGAATATGTTTTCATACAAAAAGGCTGCCGCAGCAACCCCTGTTAATGAACTAAAGCACCTGTTAGTTTAAGTACATTTCTTCACAATTTTTTCAGTAATATTAACATAAATATCCATTGAAAAATCACCTCACCTCTAAGAACTAGTGGTGAGGTGAGATCAATTCAATCAAACTTTACATAATCCCCTTCTTTGATTTGATTCTTTTCAAACCATCAAAGATTCACCTCAATTGCATAATGATAAGAAAGTTCTGGATCATAGGTAGGACAACATTTATCCTCTTTACAAGGCTCCATATCAAGTATTTTTAGAATTTCCCCATCTGAATCAATAAAAGCAATAGATGAAGGAATGAATGTGTTTTTCATCCAAAAGCCACCATATATTTTTTCCGAATACACAAATAACATCCCCTCATTTTCGGGTAATTTTCCAACAAACATTAAGCCCTTTTCTCTTTTTCTTTGAGTATCTGCAACTTGAACGGGTAATCTAGTTTCCCTGTTACCACTGAGTATTTTTATCATTTTTGTTTTTATACTATTTTTCATGTTCACTCACCTTCGATTATTATTATAAGCAGGAAAGAAAATTGCTGTCTTTTTAAAAGAAGTTCATGAGATTGAAATTTCCTTTTTTCGAAAAAACGTCTTTTCCCCTAATAATAAAAAGAAAGAAAGTTGGAGATAAAACGCAAAAAAGAAGAAAAAAATAACTAGGCAAGCTCCTTTTCACTTCACACAAAAAGTTGATAAACCAATCCACGGAATAATCTCCTTCTTGATTCAATTTAAAACTTTATACACAGTTTTAGCCATACCTAGCCCCCATAGAGACTATTAGGCAGAGGTTGCATTTTTAGATATAATAAATGTTACATTCACATACAAAGGAGAAAATAAATGAATAAGGTAGATAAAACACGCGAACTTATTATTCAAACTTCCTTAGCCTTATTTAATAAAAAAGGCTACAGTCAAACTTCTATACAAGATATTATGAAAGCAACAAGATTACCAAAAGGAGCAATATATAGACGATTTGAAAATAAGAACGAAATTGCTATTGCTTCATTCGAATATTCTGTAAGCATTATCTGGAATCATTTTTTTGAAGCTACAAAATCTAAAGTTACAGCAACAGATAAATTAATAGCAATGTGTCATATTTATAAAGATGCTGTTAATAATCCACCTGTTGATGGCGGATGTCCTCTACTTAATACGGCCATAGAAACTGATTTTGGATTTCCAGAACTTCATGATAAAGCTGACGAAGCCCATAATCATACTTTAATTATCATACAATCTATCATTGATGAGGGAATTCGTTCAAAAGAATTTCTTCAAGATGTAGATTCTTATTCTTTAGCATCCTTTTTGTTTTCCACAATAGAAGGCGCCGTTATGGCAAGTCGCTTGTCTTTAAATAATGAACATATGCTTCATAGCATTGGGCAAATAAGTATACTTTTACAGCACTACTCAGAAAAGAACTAGGGGTAATCCTAATACCTCTTGGTTCTTTAGCTTTTTTGTTCACTAAAATTACTAATTAATTTATGAAAAAAGTTAAATGAGCATGTATAATAAACCGGACGGTCCGGTCCGGTCCGGTCCGGTTCGGTCCAATCCTGAAATTTAGCCAAAATACTATGTTTAAAGGAGTGTTCATCATGAAAGTCGCAATCATGCTTTACAATGGGATCACAGCCCTAGATGCAATTGGTCCATACGAGGTATTTGCTGCCGTAAAGGGTATCGAAGTGAAGTTTGTCGCCAAAGATAGGGGTTTAATCAAGCTGGATTCTAAAATGGGGCATTTGCATGCCGATTTGAGTTTTTCTGAAGTTACATCAGCTGATATTCTTGTCGTACCTGGTTGTTGTCCTCCTAACTATAAGTCTAACATGAATGACGAAGACACATTAAATTGGATTCGGCAAATACATGAGACAACGAAGTGGACCACATCAGTGTGTAACGGCTCTCTGATTTTGAGTGCCGCAGGTTTGCTAAATGGTGTGAAGGCAACCAGCCATTGGGGTTCTTATGATCTACTCCATTCTCTTGGTGCAGTCCCAACTGGTGAGAGAGTGGCTCGCCAAGGTAAAATCGTTACAGCCGCAGGTGTCTCCTCCGGCATCGACATGGCCCTCCAACTAATAGCTTGGGAATGGGGGGAAGATATCAGTAAATCTGTCCAACTACTTTTGGAATACGATCCTATGCCCCCGTTTGATTCGGGTTCACCAAAAAAGGCGCCGGCTCCATTGGTAGAACAATTAAGGGTGATGCTTCAAGAGCTTGCAAAACAAGAGCCTGAATTATAAATCAACATATGATAGGAATGAGGGAGACGATTATGATATCCTCTCCTTTGTCCTGTTACTTTATGATTCTAGATAGGGGTCTCGCCACATGTTTATATGGATGTTCGGAATACTCAAAAATGTATACCTGAATTATTTGAATTGAACCACGCATCATTAATTTCGTGTGGTAATGAAGAAACCTTTCAATCTTTTACAACTGTTCCCACATTGCAGTAAAAGAACTTTTGTCCGAATTCTTGAGCTAAGCTCATGCTTACCTCGAAGCCGGTACAATGGGACACTCCAAGGCGTTCAATATTCAATTCTTTCAACGCTTGAATGCTTTTTTCCTTCTGTTCGTCGCTTACGCACCATAAATGAGTGCCGCCGATAACGGTATGAATTCGGTTTTCACCGGTCTTTTGGACTGCATAATTGAGAATATTGACGATGCCTGCATGAGAACATCCTAGAATGACAAACAAACCTTTTTCCGTTTTGATAATAATGGACTGATCGTCCATAACCTGATCTTGGATATAACCTTCTTCCGTCTGCTGGACAATATCGGTATCGCCATGTTCAAAATCTGATAATCGAGGAACCTCACCTGTTAGATAAACATTTGGAGCGATTTCGGTAAATTCCGTGTTGAATTTAAAATTGGCCCCGTAGCTTTCAAGGTCAACTCTAGAAAAAGGGACTCCGATGTATTTATAACCCATCCGAACAAGATATCCTTCTTTGAACAGGTCAGGATGTGCAAAAACATCAACTGTTTTTGCCTCAACTGCCTTTACGGCAGCCAGCAGACCACCAGTATGATCGATATGATGATGGCTCAGTATAATTCCTTTAATACTGGATAAATCTTTTTTGAATACTTTCGCGTTATTGAGCAGTGCTTTACCTTGACCAGTATCGAAGAGATAATTACCATGATCCGTTTCCAAAAAAACAGACCAACCGTGTTCCGCAATCGCTCCCAGGTTACTGAACACACTGTTTTCAGAAAGAACTGTTGCCTTAACCTTCATAAAAACTCCCCCTTAAAGTAGTTTAGATTATAAACTATATGTTCAAAAAAATTATTTCTGCAAAAACTCATTTAGCTTTTGAATGCATTTTTCGAAAATTTCGATCTCCTTTTGGTCTAATTGAGCGCTAAGCTCTTTGTAAAAATTCAGATGTAATTCTTCGTGGACTCGGTAAGCACTTTTTCCTTTTTCAGTAAGTGAGATAATTACCGCCCTAGAATCATCCGGGTGAGGGGAACGCTTAACGAGCTCTTTGCTTTCTAAACGTCCGATAATCTGCGTAACCGCACCTTTCGTTACACTGAGACGGGTGGCCAGTTCACTCATGAGGATACCACCATCGTAACCAATGGCGTCAATCGTGTGAATTTCACTTGGCGTCAAGGGACCTGCGTCTCCAAAGGTGCGGGGATGACGTTCAAGTCGTTGGAGCTGCATAAATAAACGACCTAGATTTCGGCTTCCTGTTTTCATACTATATATGTTGTTTGATTGTTCAGAATTTTTCCTATTCATACCTTTAGTTTAGCTGTTAAACTATTTATTTGTCAAGGGAACCTTTGATCAGCTCGCCAATTACTTTAAATGGCCCGATTGTTTAACAAAGGTCAAACAGCACTCTTCAACTATCCTGCCCCGTTAGTGCCATAAAGAAAAGCTGCCTTAAAGACAGCTCCGATCTTCAGCTATAGCACCCGTTAGTTTAAGTACAATATTTCACAAACTATTAGTAAAGGAACTATTCAGGGCTACGTTATCTTGATGGTAATTCATTCGATGTTTTCTAAAAATATCCAAATCTGCTGATTTTACTTAACTTGTGTTTAGTCTTTTCTTTATATTCACTAAAAACCAAAAAAATGGTAGAATCCCAAAGAGGTGAAATCATTGAAATTTAAGAAGTTTATCATCGGCCTATCATCATTATTAACGGCTTTTGTGTTACTCTTTGTTCTATTGAGATTAATGGGAATACTAATATGGGTGAATGGCGAACCTTTTGATAAATGGATTGCATTAATTGGTTTAATTGCTATGCCTGTTTCTATTTCTATACTATCGAAAAAGATTAAGCTTAATAAAAAGAAAGAAAATACTTTGTTTAATATTGTTGTTTTTGCTAATTTCCTTTACTTATTAGGGTCGTTTTCCATTTTATCCGAAAACTATACTTTTATTAAAAGTGATGAATACCTTTCTTTTCCTTATGTTATACATGAAAAGGAACCATTTCAATGGCCTAAAGATGAGTATAAAAGTAAGTATACATTTTACAGTTCTTTGAATTCATTTATTTATGTAAAAGATTCAGTCAAAAAGGGAAATCACGGCCTGAGTGAACATGCTCGTTATAGTGATTATAAAGTTAAAGTTATAAGTGGAAGCCTCTACATTACATGGAGTGGTGGATCAATATTCATACGATAAAAGGAAGAAGGATATTTCCCTCTCCCTTTTTTATTTGAATTGAGGAGATTCTCTTTTTCAACTATCCTGCCCCTTTAGTTCATTTTAAATGATGGTGGGATTTAAGCTACTTGAAAAGGATAAATGAGATTAATTTCTTTTTTATCCTTTCCAGTTCCTTTGTTCCTCCACATTTTGTTTTAAACGACACAAAAGACATGTTAGCCTTATGCAACTATCCTGCCCCTTTTTAGCTCCATAAGAAACTTCTATGGCGGCGATTCTCGCCGCCACCATCTAGCACGAAAACCTGCTCTTTACCCAAAAATAAA
>NZ_JBHZPE010000082.1:0-11791 GCF_042787985.1 Peribacillus sp. YIM B13481 | reverse complement strand
TAAATAAACAAGCAATTAACGATAAAAATCAAAATGGGGAATGAGCAAAAGCTCTCCCCCATTTTGTCAACAGCCCCATAAGGGACACTTTTTTATGTGTGTCCGTTATCCGGGGTATAGTTCACCTTACTGGGGCTTTGTCTTTTTATTTTGAAGTAGATGTAGAGATCATCGAAGTAGCACTCCTTTTATCCTGAAGTTCCTTTTTAATATTATTAATACTTATATATAAATTAAAATCTTTAATTTTATTTAATTATAATTTATAAGTATACTTAGTGTAACAATATTTTAAATATTCAAAATAGTAGGCATTCAAAGCCTTCTATGTGAGAAAAGGGGTGGAATTCATTTAATGAGTTATAACTTAAACGAAAATCTAAAAAGAAGCTCAAGCAATTTCCCGGAAAGTATCGCTTATATCTTTAGAGATAAAAGTGTTACTTATCAAGAACTAAATCAGAAGGTGGATCGATTGGCTGCCGGTCTGTATGTACAAGGAATCAGGAAGGGAGATGGAGTGGCTCTAATTTTAGGAAATAGCCCTGAATTTCTCATTGCGTACTACGGCATTTTACGGCTAGGTGCATTTGTTGTTCCTATCAATCCTTTGTATACCCAAGGGGAAATCAACTACTTATTAGACAATAGTCAAGTCAAAGCGGTCATTACTCATGTTTCTGTAGAACCGAAGTTATCAGAAGTAAAAAAGCAGTTGGAAAATCTGAAGATTGTGATTTATACCGAAGCCGAGAATCAGGAATCGACATGGGAGCATCTCATGGAAACAGGCACAAGCTTCAATGCAGATGGAAGCCCTTACATTGATGAAGAAGACCTTGCAGTCATTCTATACACATCAGGAACAACCGGGAAACCAAAGGGTGCAATGTTAACGCATCGGAACTTGGTTTCAAATGCGGACTCCATTTCAAAATTACTAGAACTCGATGATAAAGATCGTGTCGTAGCTGTTCTGCCAATGTTCCACGTATTCTGTATGACAGTTTGTCTGAATGCGCCAATTGCTTGTGGGGCAACAGTCCTGATCCAGCCTAAATTCAGCCCTCATGACGTGGTCACGACCATTCGAGAAAAAAAGGCAACCGTGTTTGCTGGAGTACCTACGATGTACAGTTTTATCTATCAATTGCCTGAAGCGAGTGCAGAGGATTGCCAATCTATTCGCCTGTGTATCTCTGGAGGTGCCTCGATTCCGGCAGAGCTGCTGCATAATTTTGAGAACAAGTTTAGTGTTTCTTTATTGGAAGGATATGGGCTTTCAGAAACTGCTCCTCTCGTCGCGATTAATCCTTTAAAAGGGACTCGCAAGCCAGGTTCTATCGGTTTGAATATTCCAGCTGTCCAAAGCAAAGTTGTAGATGAGTTTGGAAAAGAATTGCCGAGAAGAGAAGTAGGAGAATTAGTTGTTCAAGGGCCAAATGTAATGAAGGGATATTTTGGGATGCCGAAAGCTACTTCAACTGCTTTTAATGACGGGTGGTTTTACACTGGTGATCTCGCAACAATGGACGAAGAAGGATACATCTACATTGTTGACCGCAAGAAGGACATTATTATTGTTGGAGGCTACAATGTATATCCTCGTGAAGTGGAGGAAGTCCTGTATCAACATCCTGCTGTAATAGAGGCGGCCGTAATCGGAGTTCCAGATGGGGAATACGGAGAAAATGTTAAAGCTTTTGTCGTAGTTAAGGATGAGCAGATCACCATGAATGACATTATTCAATTCTGTCAGGATAAGCTGGTGAAGTACAAGCTTCCTAAACGAGTAGAATTTTTTAAAGAGTTGCCTAAGAACTCAACAGGGAAGATTTTGCGAAGAGAGTTAAGAGAATTGACTGAAATGAACACTTACTAAAGGGGGATTAATTATGTCAACCATTTTAAAGGAAAAAGTTAAAGGGCAAGTAGCGTGGAAAGGCACTGACCTGGCTAAAGATGATACATGGGTTTATTATTTGTCTAAAAAAACGATTGCCTCGCTTGAGACCGCTTTAGTTCATGTTAAACAAAAGGGTTTAAAAGCACCTGATTTTAACAAAGAGGATTTTCCGATTCCTGATATATATGAAGAAATCGTTTACTTTGTTGACGAGCTGGAGAATGGGAGAGGGTTCCTATTAATTCGTGGATTACCTATTGAAAGATATACAGATGAAGAAGCAAGCATCATTTACTGGGGTCTCGGACTTCACATGGGCATTCCGGTATCGCAAAACGCAAATGGTGACCTCTTAGGGCACGTCAAAGATCAAGGTCTTAGCTTAGAAAATTCTAATGTACGTGGTTACCAAACGAAACTGCACCTTCCATTTCATGCTGATGGATCTGATGTTGTTGGCTTATTAAGCCTAAGAAAAGGGAAATCTGGAGGTCACAGCAGTATCATCAGTTCGATGACTGTTTACAATGAAATTCTGGAGAAGAACCCGGAATATCTAGGAGTTCTCTGTCGTCCATTTTACTTTGATCGTCGTGGAGAGGAAGCGCCGGGAGAACCTCCAGTATTTACATCATCAATCTTTAATTATTATGATGGTAAATTGAGCTGTAGATATGTCCGTTTATTTATCGAATCAGCACAAGCAAAAACAGGCATACAATTGTCAAAAGTGGAAATTGAAGCATTAGACTTATTGGACTCCCTACTTCATGATGAGAATTTACATTATAACATGATGTTGGAAGAAGGTGATATGCAGTTCGTCAATAATTATACGATTCTTCACTCACGTACTCAATACGAAGACTATGAAGAGCCGGAACGCAAACGTCATCTTTTAAGATTGTGGCTCACGATGCCAAATGGTCGGGAAATTTCCCCGGAATTCGCGATGTTTATTGATGAGAATACAGGTAAACCAGGTCGCGGCGGCGTACCCCAACGTAAAACAACATCTGGCGGTATTATAGAAACCCTGAAGTGATTTTTTATAAAACGTTTAGTAAGAACGAGTGGGAACACCTTTTCAGAATTCAGAAAAAGGTGTTCCTTATATAGGAAAACGTGGGGAGATTTTCATGACAAGCACTCCAAAATATTCTTGGATTATCTTATTATTTCTAGTTCTTAGCGGGATGATCAACCAAGTGGATAAAATAATTATTGGGTTGGTTTCCGTTCCTTTAATGAAAGAGTTACATTTAAGTCCATCGCAATGGGGAGTTGTAGGAAGTTCTTTCTTTTGGTTCTTTACCTTCTCCTCTATTATTTTTGGCGGCATGGCCGATTCAAAAAACACGAAAAAAATGTTAACTTGGATGTCGTTGGTTTGGTTGATAGTTCAATTTTTCACCCCTTTCGTTAGCAGTTTGTCTATGCTTTTGTTAACCAGAATGATTTTGGGAGCTGGTGAAGGTCCTGCCCCCGCTCTATCCACGGCAATCATGGGAAAATGGTTTCCGAAACATAGGCATGGCATCGGTTTTGGTGCGGTTCTATTAGGAACGACAGGGGGATCTGCGATTGCTTCGCCATTATTAATCTCCTTGATTGATCATTATGGATGGAGATCTGCATTTATAGCGATGGGCATTCTGGGACTGATTGTGCTGGTTTTATGGATGATTTTCGGTAAAGAAAGTCCTCAAGAAATCGGCTGGCCGTCGATACAGCAAAAGGAGCAGCAATTATCCAGCCTCTCTAAAGTTTCTTGGAGTCAGTTTTTTCCGCATCTATTATCTAAAAACTTTATTCTGATCGTTTTGTGCGGGGGGTGTGCCTATTGGTTATTGTCCGTACAAGCGGTATGGCTTCCAGCCTATTTTACCAAAATTCAACATTTTAATGGTCAAACATTAAAATTAGCCGTGTCTTTACCTTTTCTTTTTGCAGCGTTTTTCCAATTAGGATTTGCCATTCTATCAGATCGGCTCTATCGTAAAACCAGAGATATTCGTAAAGCACGAATAAATCTTGCCGGTATAACGATGATGTTATCCGCTCTATGCTTATACCTAGCAAATGCCGCGAATTCCACGGTGATGTCCATATTGTTCTTCACCCTTGCTCCGGGTTTTGCGTATGTCATTCTTTCACTCGCACCCGCAATATTGATGGAGTTTTTTTCTCCCCAGAATATTGGAAAGGCACAAGGGACGTTCATTGCACTTGCGAGTATTACAAGCGTTATTGCTCCACTCGTATTTGGCTATCTTATTCAAAATTCTGAGACTGAAGCTATCGGATACGGATACGCATTTCAAGCCTCTTCTTTAGGGATGCTCATTATTGGATTATTGTTTTGGATCGGTGTACGTCCCGCAAAGGAAAGCCACACAATAATTGAAACAGATAAGAAATTGAGAATTTAAGAGATATAAACGTAGATTGAAAGATTCTTAGTAAGATTATATTGATCTAACTTAATTATAAGTTAAAAATAATAATTTCATTTTTAATTATAAGGATACCATATATAATAATTTCGGAATATTCAATCAATTAAAATGATACAACAAATATAAAGGAGGAATATGTATGTCTGTTATTTTAAAGGAAAAAATTCAGGGGCGTTCAGCGTGGAAAGGTATCGAACTGGCAAAAGATGATTCATGGATTTATTATTTGTCTGAGACAACCCTTGCAGCTCTTGACAAGGCTGTATTACATGTTCAACAAAAAGGGGTAAAGGCACCCAATTTTAACAAGGAGGATTTCCCGATTCCTGATCTCGCTGATGAAATTGCTTATTTTGTTGAAGAGCTGGAGAATGGGAGAGGATTTCTATTGATTCGTGGATTACCAATGGATCAATATACTGACGATGAAGCTAGTATCATTTACTGGGGTCTTGGACTTCACTTGGGCCTGCCGATCATCCAAGGAAAAAAGGGCGACCTCTTAGGGCATATCAAAAACATGGGTAAAGACTTTAATGATAATACAGCAGTAAGAGGTTACCAAACGAATGTACGTCTTGACTATCACACAGATCTTGCTGATGTTGTCGGATTACTATGTCTTCGTAAAGCGAAATCTGGCGGTTTAAGCAGTATCGCTAGTGCGATGTCTATCTATAATGAAATTCTGGATAATCACCCTGAGTACCTTGAAATTCTCTACCGTCCATTCGCCCATGATCTTCGTGGGGAAGAAGCACCTGGTCAATCTCCAGTAGTTCCATCACCGATCTTTAGCTATTACGATGGTAAATTAAGCTGCAGATATATGCGGCAATATGTCGAATCAGCACAAACAAAGACAGGTATCTCTTTGTCAAAAGAGGAAATCGAAGCGTTTAATTTTGTAGATTCCCTTACTGCTGATAAAAACTTTCATATTGATATGATGATGGAACCGGGTGATATGCAATTCGTTAATAATTATACCGTTTTTCATTCACGTACACTATTTGAAGATTATGAAGAAGATGACCGCAAACGTCATTTATTAAGATTGTGGCTCATGATGCCAAGTGGCCGGAAAATTGCTCCAGATTTCGAGTTTTATATAGGAGGAGCACCTGTAATTAGATAAAAACCCGTGGTAATAATAATCACTAATAATTCTTGAATGGTGATTTTATTCAACGAAAATGATGAATAAAATCACCATTTTATATTTTTATTTTGAAGTGAGAGTTTCGTGACAGGAATAATGGCGTCGCATATAGACTGGGTAATTTAAAAATAACCTGAAGTGAGGAGGATGTTTTTTGGCAAATTTAGATCCGCAAGCAGAAAAATATTTACAAGCATTTAATCAGCTGCCACCTATTCATACGATGAATCATAAGTCAGTAAGAGAGATGCTTTCTAAAGCACCGCGTCCTGTTGTAAAATTAGAACCGCTTTCAAAAGTTGAGGATTACATGATTCCGGTAAGCCAGGATGAAACAATCAAATGCAGGGTATATATACCGGAAGGAAAAGGTCCTTTCCCACTATTTATTTACTACCATGGTGGAGGATGGGTTCTAGGAGACATTGAATCAACGGATGCAAGCTGCCGAATGATAGCGAATCGAACGCAAAGTATTGTTGTATCCGTAAACTATCGTCTTTCTCCAGAGTATAAGTTTCCGACTCCAGTAGAAGACGCCTATTCCGCATTGCAATGGGTTTTTGAAAAAGGGACTTCATTTAACGGAGAGGTTTCTCGATTGGTAGTTGGTGGGGATAGCGTAGGTGGAAATCTAGCAACTGTAGTTACGATGATGGCGAGAAACAAAAAAGGTCCAAACATCACTGCACAGGTTTTAATCTATCCTGCGACAAATCTTGAGTTCAATACGGAATCCCATCGAACCTTTGCAAAAGGATTTGGACTTGACCGTGAGCAGTTGATTTGGTTCCGTAATCATTATTTAAGGAATAATGAGGACAGATGTAATGAGTATGCTTCCCCCTTAGTCGCTCAAGATTTAAGTGGTCTCCCTCCAGCAATTGTTATTACAGCGGAAAATGATGTACTTCGGGATGAAGGAATGGCCTATGCTGAACGTCTAAAAGATTTTGGTGTTCAAGTTGAATATGAATGTGAACCCGGAATGGTCCACGGATTTTTTGTACAAATGGCCATTTTCTCAAAGAACATAGAATTGACTGTTTCTCGGATCGAGAAGTTCTTGAGTTCCTTAAAATATACAATAGGGATAGATTGAAAGAAAATGTTCTAAATGAAGCGAGCCTCAGAATTTAGTGAGGCTCGCTTTTTAAAATAACCTATTTAATTTTTTAAATAGAAATTATTGATAATCAACGAAATAGTAACAATAGCAACCCTAGGCATTTAGTAATAAACGGTATTTCCAATTCCACCGGTTACCGAAATGACATCGCCAGTTATCGATGCCGCCAAAGGTGAGGCTAGGAAGGTAACGACATAAGCAATTTCCTCTGATGTAATCAAGCGGCCGAGGGCATTCATTGATGCTGCCTGGCGTATAGCTTCCTCATTAGTGACACGGCCTCTAAACGTTTCCGTATCGACAATCCCTGGATAAACAGCATTGACAGTAATTCCGTGCTTTCCTAATTCTAATGATGCGGATTTTGTCATATGGACAACAGATGCATTACGAGGACCGGAACTAAAATAATTGCCGCCAATTCTAGCTGCCAGACCACTTATATTGATAATACGTCCCCAATTATTTTGGATCATATAAGGAGCAACAGCCCGGACACTACGAAAATAGCCCATATACTTTTCTTCGAAATCTTTCAAGATAAGTTCATCTTTAATGCTGTTAAAATCCTCTGGTTCATGGCCTCCTACACGGGCACCACTGTTGATTAAAATATCAATGCTTCCCATTTCTGCTGCTGATTTTTCAACTAAATTTAGGATAGAGTCCGGATCATTAGTATCTGCTGTTATTGGATAAATATTCCTTTTAGTTTCTTTGGCCAATTCGTCTGCTGCATTCTTTAGTGAAGATTCGTTTCTTGAACAAATCGTACAATCCACACCTTCCAAAGCCAACTGACGTGCAATAGCTTTGCCAATCCCCCTGCTTCCCCCAACGATAAGTGCCTTTTTTCCAGATAATTTTAAGTCCATAGTTCAACCTCCTGCTTCAATTTACTTGTATTAGACTCTGCTCTTGAAAGCGGTTTATTAGAAAATTCAATCATTTCTATCGTTGATTATACCTATAAATGATAATTATATAAAATTAAAGATTTTAAATTGCACTTAAGTTTTATTAATATAATGATATGTGTTGTAAATTGCCATGTACAAGTGTGTTCTATTTCCGTTTATTAGTAAGGTTTATTTGTAAATTAAAAATTTTAATTTTATTTAACTGAAAATTATGAATATAATTAACTGGATAACTATTATAACAGTCAGAAGTTATTTAAAGCGCTTTCATGGAATTAAAGGGGGAGGACAAGGGACATCATTTATTAAGCAATAATTGTTTAGTATAAGGGTTTGAAAGATAGTGGCAGTCGCTTTTAAAGTAGGAAAACAGCCCAAACTTTTTCATTAGGTACTATAGTTAAAATTGCAATAGAAAACGAAGGAGGGTTCTCAGTGCCGTCTATTTTAAAGGAAAAAATTCAAGGACCAGTAGCTTGGAAAGGTATTGATTTAGCTAAAGATGAATCATGGATTTATTATTTGTCAGAGAAAACGATCGCAGATCTTGAAAGCGCTTTATTCTATGTGAAACAAAAAGGATTAAGGGCACCTGATTTTAATAAGGAGGACTTTCCAATTCCGTATCTTTCTGACGAAATAGCTTACTTTATAGACGAGCTGGAGAATGGGAGAGGTTTTCTATTAATTCGTGGCTTACCAATTGAAAAGTATACAGATGAAGAAGCAAGCATTATTTACTGGGGTCTCGGAGTCCACCTGGGCATCCCGGTCACGCAAAACGCAAAAGGTGATCTATTAGGACATGTTGTTGATCAAGGTCTCGACATTAATGATTCAAATGTACGTGGTTACCAAACGAATGCTCATCTGCCCTTTCACCCAGATGGATCTGACGTAGTCGGATTATTAAGTCTTCTAAAAGCTAAATCTGGCGGTTACAGTAGTATCGTAAGCTCCATCGCAGTTTACAATGAAATTCTGGATAGATACCCTGAGTATCTTGGAATTCTCTATCTTCCATATTTCTTGGATCGTCGTGGTGAGGAAACACCAGGTGAATCTCCTGTTTATTCATCACCAGTCTTTAGTTATTACGAAGATAAATTAAGCTGCAGATATAACCGCGGATATGTAGAATCAGCACAAGCGAAAACAGGTAGATATTTGTCAAAAGTTGAAACTGAAGCATATGACTTAATAGATTCCCTCTTATATGATGAAAACATGCATATTGATATGATGATGGAACCGGGTGATATGCAATTTGTTAATAATTATACTGTTCTTCATTCCCGTACTGTATACGAAGACTATGAAGAACCCGAACGCAAACGTCATTTATTAAGATTGTGGCTCACGATGCCAAATGGGCGAGAAATCGCGCCAGACTTCGCGATGTTCATTGATGAGAAAACAGGTAAAGCTGGTCGCGGTGGTATTCCTGTACGTGAAAATACAGCTGGAGGTATTGCTGAAAAAATGAGGTAAGGGGTTTAATAAATAAAGAGTTTAGACGAGGTTAAACACGGAAGATTTACCTTTAAAGACTTTTAAAACACCAATTGATTCATGTTAACGGAATAGAAGGGGAGATTATTAATTTGAAAACACCTAAATATTCTTGGATCATATTATTAATTCTTGTAGCCTCAGGCATGATCAACCAGGTTGATAAAGTTATCATTGGTTTAGTTTCTGTTCCTCTAATGAAAGAGTTACATTTAAGTCCTTCACAATGGGGAATTGTTGGCAGTTCGTTCTTTTGGTTCTTTACCTTTTCCTCTTTCATTCTAGGGGGAATGGCCGATTCAAGAAATACGAAAAAAATGTTTACTTGGATCTCGTTTGTATGGTTGATTGTTCAATTTACCACACCTTTTGTTTCAAGTCTATCTCTACTAGTAATAACAAGAATGGTCTTGGGAGCAGGAGAAGGTCCTGCCGTTGCTATATCAACTTCAATAATTGGAAAATGGTTCCCTAAACATAGACATGGTATAGGCTTTGGCGCTGTTCTCTTTGGAGCAACAATCGGGCCTGCGATTGCTTCGCCATTATTAATCTCCTTGATCAACGGATATGGATGGAGATCTGCTTTTATAGCAATGGGGATTGTTGGACTAATGGTGCTAGTTTTATGGATGATTCTTGGAAAAGAAAACCCAAAAGAAATCGGTTCGTATGCTTTTGATCAAGAAGATAAGCACTCAATAATTTCTTCTAATGTTTCTTGGCGTCAGTTTCTTCCGTATCTTTTATCTAAAAATTTTATTTTTATCGTTTTGTGTGCAGGTTGTGCCTATTGGTTATTGTCCGTTCAAGCGGTATGGTTTCCTGCATATTTTACCGAAATTCAACATTTTGATGGAAAAATGTTGAAACTTGCAGTGTCTTTACCTTTTCTTTTTGCGGCCATTTGCCAAATTGTATTTGCCCTGTTTTCGGATCGACTTTATCGCAAAACAGGAGATATTCGTAAAGCACGAATAAATGTTGCAGGGATTACGATGGTGCTATCCGCTATTTGTTTATTTCTTGCAAATGCCTTTAATTCTAGTGCAATCTCCATTCTATTCTTCATCCTTGCTCCGGGTTTTGCGATTGTTATTCTCTCACTCGCACCCGCCATATTAATGGAATTCTTTTCTCCCAAAAACATTGGAAAGGCTCAAGGGGCCTATGTTGCTCTATCAAGTACAACAAGCATTATTGCTCCACTCATATTCGGGTATTTTATCCAGTATGCAAGAACTGAGGCAATTGGATATGGTTATGGCTTTCAAGTAACTTCTTTGGTTATGTTCGTAATCGGATTATTGTTTTTGACCATTGTCCGTCCCGCGAACCAAAGTCAAACAACGATAAAACCTGAGGAACAAGTTATTGTATAAAAATCATTTAATAGGTGAATCAAGGAGGGAAATAAACGATGTGTAAAAATGAAAAGTCCGTTTCTGAGATGGACCGTTGTGTATTGTGTCATGAAGAATTAGCTATTATGGAGCGAAATCGCAGTAAGTGCTGGAGTTGTCAGGATAAGATATCCGAGACTTACGCTGATAATCATATTGAAGTGGAGGATTAAGTAAATTAATTAGTTTCGTAATGATTAGAACTGTAAAAGGGCCTTCTTTACGAAGGTCCTTATTAATTTTTAGGTGATGTTTAAACATAATTGTTGATTTTCAAACTAAGTTGATTGAAGCGGAAGGCACGAGGCTCATGTGGAAGTAGCAGGTCAGGGGAGACCCACAGGCGCTCTGCACCGAGGAGGCTACACGACTGCACTCGGAAAGCGAAGTGCCTTAAGCGGAAATCAACAGGCAAGTTTAACACAGCCAATATTTAAGATTATATTTTGTGTTATATAAATATTACTTACTTACAGGTACCAGGACAAAAATCATTAAGCGTGCGGTTCAAGAGATTCAAAATGGGATGAACGTGAATCTAGGAATTGGAATGCTTACTTTACTTGCGAACGAAATACCGGAAGAAGTACATGTATTATTGCAATCCGAAAATGGGTTGCTTGGCATCGGACCTTATCCAGTTAAAGGGATGGAAGATCCTGTTCTTATTTAACGCAGGGAAAGAAACGGTTACAGCGGTAATCGCTGGATCTTTCTTTGACAGTGCTGAGTCCTTTGCTATGATTCGTGGGGGACACATTGATCTGGCTATCTTGGGAGGCATGGAGGTTTCCGAACAAGGTGATTTGGCAAATTGGATGATCCCGGGGAAATTGGTCAAAGGGATGGGAGGTGCGATGGATCTTGTCCATGGTACCAAAAGAATTGTGGTCATAATGGAGCACACCAATAAGTACAATGAATCCAAGATCAAAAAAAGCTGTTCCCTTCCATTGACAGGTCAAAAGGTTGTAAATCGACTGATTACGGATTTGGCTGTATTTGACTTTACTCCCGAGGGAATGATTCTTGTGGAAACGCAAGAAGGTGTTTCACTAGATGAAGTGATAGAAAAGACGGAGGCTTCCTTTACGATCAGCGCCAATTTGACATGTGGAAAAGGGGATCGCCAAAAGGCTTCTATTACAAGGTAAAGAGATAACACTGCTAATTCCTGTTAGGGTAGAGATAAATTTGTAATAAGAGAAGCCTTTTCGCCCACCTTGCACATAACCCTGTCAAGTAGACAATAAAAAAAGAGTATTTTAAGCTGCGGCCTTTTCTCGGTATTCAATCGGGG
>NZ_JBHZPE010000081.1:0-12264 GCF_042787985.1 Peribacillus sp. YIM B13481 | reverse complement strand
AAGGGCCAGCACTGTTCCTTTGACGATATCCATTGCATAATATGGAACAGACATCATGATCAGCCCATTTTGAAGGATTCCGATCAAGATTGCACCGACGAAGGTTCCAAAGGCATTCGGTTTTCCCGCTCCTAAAACGGAGGAACCAATGAAGGCTGCTGCAACGGCATCCATTAAATAGGGGGACCCTGAATTGATTTCCGATGTCATGACCCTTGAAGCTAGGACAATCCCCCCGATTGCAGCAAATAGAGCCGAAAGCAGATAGGCAAGGACTTTGTATTTATTGACCGAAATCCCGGAAAGTCTCGCCGCTTCCTTATTTCCCCCAATCATGTACATATAACGACCGTGCTTCGTATAAGTCAAAAAGATATGGGTCGCTATCACAATGACTGCCATGATCAGGATTATCCATGGTACTTGGCCAATTTTGGCGAAAAACGGGCTGATCAGTCCTGTTGCGAATGTCCCGTCGGGCATGACCATATTTTGCGAAACCGTGGCCCCTTTTGTATAGGTAAGGGCAATTCCCTGGATAATGAACATCGTAGCCAATGTCATTAGCATGTCGGGAATTCTTAAGTTAACGATCATGAATGAATTCAATGCCCCTACGACAAGTGAGGCACCGATTGCAGCTAATATGGCAATCAATGTATCCTGTGAAAACCAGACAAACATTGATATGACGATGGCATTGGCCAATGATGCGACGGAGCCGACGGAAAGGTCGAACCCATTCACTGTCAAGGATATCGTTATGCCGATCGCAATGATGGTCACGATTGAGATGGAACGCAGGATGTTGATCAGATTAGTAGTTTGAATGAAAGATGGATTGGACACGGCAAAAATTCCAATTAGAATGACAATCGTTAATATTGTGCCGTATTTATAGAAAAATTCGAACAGGTCCACCTTTTTCTTCGCTTTCGCTGTCTGTGTAACAGAAATGGGTGTACTCATCCTAATTTCCTCCTGTTGAATAGAATAGTAGTTCTTCTTCATTCGTTTTGCTTGTTTCTAGTTCGATGACAGTGCTCCCGTCATATAACACGTATGTCCGGTTAGTAATGCCAATGATTTCGGAGAGCTCGGATGATGCATAAATGATCGCTTTCCCATCCCTCGCAAGCTTTGCAATCATTTCGAATATATCCTTCTTGGCTCCAACATCGACACCTTTCGTTGGTTCATCGAATATGTATACATCCGCAGCGGCTATAAGCCATTTTCCAATGGCAACCTTTTGCTGGTTACCACCTGAAAGGTTTTCTACTTTCACCTCCCCGGAAGGAGTTTTTATGCCGAGACTTGCGATCATTTCCTTCGCTTTTTCCATTTCCGCCTTACGATCCACAAAACTGAATGTCTTGCAGAATTTGCCGATACTGGCTGCAGTCAAGTTCGCCGATACTGATTCCTGAACAAGGACCCCTTCTTTCCTGCGTTCCTCAGGTATAAGTGCCAGACCGCTTTTTACTGCTTGGTGCGGAGATTTCAAAGAAAGCTTTCGGCCATTTAGGATGATTTCACCTGCTGTAATCGAAGTATGACCGAAAAGGCTTTTACACAACTCCGTTTTCCCAGACCCGACCAACCCTGCCAAGCCGATTATCTCCCCTGCTTTAATATGCAGACTGACATTTTTAACTTTCTCTGTATCTGACAATCCCTTCACTTCCAGAATAACGTCGCCAATCGAAGAATTCACTTCAGGGAACTGTTCATCCATGGTTTTCCCTAGCATATTCTCTATCACTTCGTTACGGGTGATGTCTTCCATTTTTCGACAAGTGACAAGCTCCCCATTCCTCATGATCGTAATTTCCTCACAGATTTCAAAAATCTCAGGCAGACGATGTGAAATGAAAATGACTCCAACACCTTTTTGCTTTAATTCATTTACAATTCGAAAAAGTTCTGTCGTTTCTGTATGACTTAACGGAGCAGTTGGTTCGTCGAGAATCAGGAATTTGCATTCTGTCGAAACGGCTCTTGCTATCAGGACCATCTGTTTTTCAGCCAAAGTAAGGTCTCTTACCAGCTTTTTCGAAGGGACACGAATTTTCATATCTTCAAGAATTAAAGAGGCTTGGTTGTGTAGCTCTTTCCATTGAACTATCTGTTTTTTTCCCATGTTTTGGACCATATCATTCAACATTATATTTTCCCCAACGGTTAAATAAGGGATGAGGGCCGTATCTACTTCCTGATAAACTATTTGAATCCCCTGTTCCTGCGCCGCTTTGGGCGAGCGGATATCCTGCTTTATCCCATCAATAAAAATGTCACCTGAATAATGAACATGGGCTCCCGATAAAACCTTCATTAACGTCGATTTCCCTGCTCCGTTTGCACCGACCAATGCGTGGGTTGCCCCTGATTGTATAGAAAAGTCAACTTCACTAAGCGCCTTCACTCCTGGAAATTCAATCGAGATTTTCTTCATTTCAAGTTGCGTGCCCATGTCCATTCCCCCTTATTGAACAGACACTCCCTTCACTTGAAAGAGAGTGTCCCCTTTTACTTTTTATAATGAGCTTTCAAAACTTTCATCCAATCTTCTTCAAATTCCGTTGATACACCCCATCCTTCGACAATACCAGACAGATTTGCCATGTTTACGGCTTCTTTTGAGGCTTGGATTTGCTTTTGTGAAATAAGTGATGCCTCTAAGTCATAGGTTTGCGGTGTTTTTTCGCCCGCTAATTTTTTTGCCAATATCCTCATATTCACTGCACCAATCAACTTGGGATCGACGGCTGCCGTGTAGGACCATGAGCTAGCGGCCGATTGGATTTCCTGAAGATCTGCATTCGATACATCAATTCCGTATATCTTCACTTCATCGCGGCCCGCTTCTTTAATCGCCCGGGCGGCACCGATAGCGAAGGCATCCCATGTTGCGAAAATGGCATCCAATTTACCTTTTGGGTATTTATTCAGCATTGCGGCTACTGCATTTTGTGTTTGAACCGAAGTATCTGCAGATGCCACTCCGAATCTTTCGACTTCCCTAATTCCAGGATTTTCTTTTAATTTTTCCTGATAAACTGAATTTCTTCTCACCATTGGAGGAAAACCATCCACCCAAAGGTAAGCAATCGCAGCTTCACCTTTCTGTTCTTCTATCAGTTTATCAAAAGCCAGTGTTGCCAACGCTTCATCATCCTGTGAAGTTAATGTCACACCTTCTATTTTAGATAAATCGCTAATTGAATCGAATGTGACAACGCTTTTACCTGCATCAACCAACTTTTGAACGTCATTCACTGTTGCTGCATCATCACCATGGGAGATGATATAGCCGTCATAATCTTCCTGCAAAGCCTGCGCGATCGCATCATGGAATTTAGCCGTATCCCCATTGGCTGTATACGTATCCACTTGAAAGCCCATTGCTTCTCCTTCTTCCTTCGCTCCAGCAAGGTACTGGGCCGTATGATCATCACCGCCAATTTTACGGATCACTTTTATTTTGGCCCCTTCCCCATCAGCAAATCTTTCCGGTACATTTTCAAATGATACTTTTTCTTCTTTCTTCGATTCTGTGGAACTCTGTCCTGTAGAACAACCCGTTAAAAGCAACGCCGAAGTGATGGCTGAAACGAATATCCCTTTAATAGATCTTCCCATCTTGTTTCCCTCCACATTCTCTTATTATTCTTATCAGTTAAGTTGGTGTAAATCATAAAATAAAAACCTCTCTAGTAATAGAGAGGTTTAATCAGCTGTATTGCAGACTTATCCCTCTCTTATCTGTCAAAACATTTCTGTTTTGCAGGATTTAGCACCAATTCCTAATGGAACGGTTGCTGGGCATCTTAGGGCCAGTCCCTCCGCCACTCTTGATAAGAGAATATATCGTGTTACGTTTTTCGTAATTATCACTTTATAGGGATATAGTCGTAAAGTCAATAGTTTTTCGAATATTTGAAATGTTCCCTACTACTTTTATTTTCTTTGAAGCTGGGCTAGACGCTTTTTCTCAATTTTTTCAAGTCTCTCCAACTGACGTAGTTTCACTTCGAACACAGTGATCGGATCACGGTAAACTTCCGGATTTTCTTTCATATGCTCCAATGCAGCCTGGTAGTCTTTAATTTCTGTCTGCGTTTGCTCTATTGTTTTTTGAAGTAAGGCAAATGAGCTGCGATAGAAAAGTGAGATGTCCCGATCTAAAGATTTTTCAAACAATCCAAATTGGGTAAGGAAGCGTTCAGTGATCATTTCCGCAACATCCTGGTAATCTTCACTTTCCAAGTATTTCTTATAACGATTGTACATATTGGCTTTATTTTGCGGTATTGCCCCAAACAGCTTTCCTGCTCCTTTAAGCAGCAATTGTGATGGAGTCCTTCGCAAAAGGATATTAACGTCATCGATGCGGATACTGCTTGTCATCCGGTCAGCATCACGGCGCCAGTCATCCAATACCCTGAAGTCACCTGCCAGCATAATCCGTTCTTCTTTGTATAATTCATTGAATCCGGCACTCATCTCATCCATAAACTGTTGGCTTTGTGAGAACTCCATTTGGGAACTAGCAATCCAATCTTGAAGAGAACGGTAATATTGAGGCATGATCTTGTCAGAAATGAAGGCTTGAATCCGCTCATTCATTTCGTGGTTCAACTGTATATGGACCTGACTGAAATCACTGCTTTCCGTTAACGATTTAGAGCAATCTCTCAGTAATTCAGGAATTTTAGAAGAAAGCTGACTTTTCACTTCATCCTTAAGCACACGGTACGACCTTATGATATTTTCACTTTTTTCTTTTTCTAAATCAGCCAGTTGATTGACCGCACCATTCAATTTGACTTCCATCTGTTCATTCCAAGAGATGGAATGCTCGCATTTCCGTTCATTGGCTGTCCGTTTTTCTAACAGATAAGATAAAGTTTTACGAATGAAAGCAAGGATTTTTTCAGATCTTCTTTCTTTCCAATTATCATCTTGATAATTCGATTGAAGGAATGCAGAAAGGTCATTCAACTGCTGCTTGCTGTCATAAAGTTTAGAGAAAGCGAACACTTTCGCATTCGGGAAATATGCATTCACTTTATCCCATGTTTCGTCTTCCATCCGGACCGCGACTTGATCACTGTATATCGTATCCATTTTATTTAATAAGAAATGAATCGGCAGTTTCGGAGCCATCATTTGAATTTCCAATAACAGGTCCCGTTCACTACCGGTGAAAGGCGCCCGGGCATCAAGAACGAACATCAGGCCATCACTGCCATGTAAATAGCCTTGGAAATCCGATTCCACGCTTTTTTCCCCATTGAACCCCGGTGTATCCAATAATCGCAGACGATTATTTCTAAGATAGTCACTAATAAGCGTCACATCGACAATAGTCCCGCGCTGGCGGCGTGTTTCATCCAATTCAGTTAGCTCCATGACAACCTTGCTATCTGTATCGGTAATTTCAAGGATTTCCAAATCATCCCCGTCTTTGACGCTGACTAGTGAAGAATGATCTTCGGCAGCGATGCTCTCGCCAACTATTGACTGTATAAAGGATGTCTTGCCATTTCCTGTACTTCCCACAAGAAGAAGATTGAAATTTCCGGTATCCTTAAGCCCCTCGACCATCCATTTAAGCTTATTGCCAACCCTTAAATCATTCTCTTCAGCCCATTGGATGATAGAATTGAACAGTTTCTCTCCCGCTTCCAGTCCGCCTCCCAATTTAGGCGATTTCGAAAGCAGGCTTTCTGCATCCTGAATGACCAGCGCATTAATCGTATCCGGGAAGATTTCATTCCAGGACAGCGCGGATGCCGCCGCAAACAGCGAAAGCTCCCCATCTGCGATTTTCAGCCAGTTTTCCAGCAACCTTGGCACGACAGGGCTTAAATCTTTGATTAGGTGCGTTCCTTCCAACAGACCTGCATATGCATCCCTGTAATAGACGGAAAGCTCATCCCATACATCCCCTTGGTTTAATTCGATGGTATCTATCAAGTTATTAATCACTCTTAGCCATTCAAAATAAGAATCGGTATATTTATAATTTTTCCAGAGGGCAACCGTCACCTTTTCGAAACGACCCTGGTCAAGTGTGTATAGCGAACCAAGGACAGTTGAAAAGTAGTCCGGATCCATCGATTGGGCAACCCCCTGCTGGATATACGTTTTCAGCACATCGAACCAGCCCATTGATTCTGTACGGATACTTTCATTCGCCGCTAATACCACCGCACTGTTCCAATCCTTTTGTTCTTCAAAAAAGGCTCGTGCGATTTCCGTGACATTCGGATAGTCAGGTTGAAACTCTACTGCTTCTTTCACGACTTTGGAAGCCAAATCATTTCTAGATTCAACTATGTACAGGGAAAACAGTTGCAAAAGAACCTCCGTTTTCAAAACCGCTTCATTCGTATCGACGGATTTATAAATATCCTCTGCGGTTGAATACATTTCCAGTTCAAAATAAGCATCAGCGATGTTTTTCTTCGCCCATGAACCAAGTTCACCTTCTATGTTTTCCCATTTAAAAATGGCTGCTTCAAAGTCATGGTGCTGAAAGTATACTTCACCTTGAGCGAATCGAATTGCCGTTAAATCCGCTCTTTCTTTTTTTTGTTCCACGAGAAACATTTCACCCAAAGCTTGAATGGGGTGTTTCCTTGTATCCTCAATCATCGTTTCATAATATTTTTTCCCGATCAGCCGTTCGTCCATCTTTATTCCCCCGATATATTTCATATTTTCAATTAAAGGATAATCACTAATTTGAAAAGCAGTCAAGAAGCCCTAACATGCAATTAATAGGTTCCTTTAGTTAAGAAAATCATTTGTAAAACCTTAAAATGTTATTTTAACAAAACAATATGGTAACAACATGTCACCACTCTTACAATTTTAAAACAGAAACGAATGGAACTGTAATGATTTTAATGAACCGATACAGAGATGTCATTTCCATATTCGAGAAATTATGTTTTTTCTAGTTTAACCGGTATCTAAAAAGTTTAGCGAACCATTCTTTATACATCTAAATTACCAGAAGTCCAGCCCTTTAACTACCTAAAACTAAAAACGGTAATAAGACAAATCCTCTACCCCACTCATTACTAATATCCCATTTAATCGTTCATATAAAAAAGCAGCACCCTCATTCGTGAAAGGTAACTGCTCTCTGATAAGCTCCGAACAGTCATTGTCCTTTGACAAATTAGGATTATACCCCTGTACGCTTACGTTGGTTATTTGGCTTTTTGGTCAACTGGCTTTTAAGCTGTTTCGTTTTCTTCACTACGCCGGTTTCCAGTTTATCTTTACTTGATCCTGCTTGCTTTTGAGCCAGTTTTTGTTTGACTGCATCCGCCAGGCTTAACTTTTTATTTTCAGACATAATGTTGTCTCCTTTAGTGTTCTGCCTTCTATTATAATATAGTTGCGGTTAGAAAGATAATAGGGAGTTATATCCGATTCTTTTTGCAAAAAATACCCCTCGATAAAGGAAGTTTCGCCAACGGAGGACTAATTCCCTGCTTAAAAGGAATAATGAAATGATAAATTATGTTGACTTCATAATCAGAATTTGCTAAATTATCTTTATATTATAAAATCTATGAAGAGAAAGAGTAAGATTAGTACCCTGTTCCACAGAGAGTCGACATTTGGTGGAAGTCGATGTCCAAGGCCTATCCGAAAATCATCTCTGAGATGCAAAGCTGAAAATGCAGTAGGCTTTGACGGGTTTCCGCCGTTACAATGGATCACGTATGAATTCGTACGTTGACTGAGTGCCGCAGCTTCTTATGAAGTGCGGAATATGGGTGGTAACGCGAGCACAAACTCGTCCCTGATTTTCAGGGGCGAGTTTTTTATTTGCACAAAACACTTAAAATAGCCTTTTTCAGGCCAGTCGGCGGGAGTTATCATTTTAAAAAAAGGAGAATCACCATGAAAAAAACAGACACATTATTTATCGGCCTAATGCTTTTCTCAATGTTCTTCGGAGCGGGGAATCTTATATTCCCCCCATTTTTAGGGGCGTCTTCGGGAACTTCTTTTTGGCCAGCCATTACCGGTTTTATCGCCACTGGAGTCGGCCTGCCAATTTTAGTGCTTCTCGCCGTCTCACTTGTTAAAGGCGGGGCACAAACTATCGGGGCACGTGTACATCCTCTATTCAGCACGTTGTTCATGGTTGTCATTTATTTAAGCATCGGACCTTTTCTAGCCATTCCACGGAATGCGAATGTCGCCTATGAAATGGGCTTCAAGCCATATCTTGGTGACTCAATGAATCAATCCCTGTTCCTATTCATATTCACAACCATATTTTTCATCATCGTTTATGCCATTTCATTGAATCCAAAAAAAATGGAAACCTTCATGGGACGCTGGATTACACCTATTCTGCTTTTGTCCATGGTCATTCTCTGTGTTGTCGGATTCGTAAAGCTTGATGCTCCATTCAAAGCTCCAACAGACGCATATGCAGCAGGAGCATTTTCGAAAGGGTTCATTGAAGGGTACAACACGATGGATGCTTTAGCTGCCCTGGCATTTGGGATCGTCATCCTTACTTCAATCCAGCAAAGAGGGATTTCCGATCGAAAACAATTGACGAGATATACAGTAAAAGCGGGTCTCATCGCTGGTGTATTGCTTTCATTAGTCTATATCTCCTTAGGTATAATGGGAGCACGCATGGCAGCCGATGGGTCATTCGAAAACGGAACGGATATCCTCACAGTCGCATCCACCCTTTTACTTGGAACTGGCGGGAAGGCCCTTCTCGGCATCATTTTCACTTTAGCATGTTTCACCACCGTCGTCGGATTGACGACCGCTTGCGGACAGTACTTCTCGAAACTTTTTCCCAAGCTGAACTACAAAAGCGTCATTCTGATTGTAACAATCGTCGGTTTCATCCTTTCAAATATGGGTCTGAATCAAATTCTGAAAGTATCGGTACCATTCCTTGTGATGGCTTATCCGTTAACGATCGTCCTGATTGTCCTGACATTCTTCAGCCGTCATTTCAAAAACCCGAAGAAGGTTTATCGCAGTGCAATAACTTTCACAGGAGTTTTCGCCTTGATGGATGGGCTGAATGCTTTCGGCTTACAATTAGGACCCGTGCAAACCTTGACTGATGTCCTTCCCCTTTCCGCTTACGGCATGGAGTGGGTCATCCCTGCTCTCGTCGGTACAGCCCTTGGCATTCTGCTCAGTCAAATCGGACAAACAGCTCCAGCTGAGGAGTTGGAAATCAAAACATTATTATAATGAGGGAAGCAGATGATTTTACAGATCATCTGCTTATTTTTTGGACGGCCTGCATTGCTTTATTTTGGAAAACACCATCCACTTTTTGTTATGATGGGGTTAAAGGAGATGATCTGTAATATGTCTAAACAAACCCGTATTGGTAAAACAGATTTGCATGTAAATCCGATTGGCCTTGGAACGAATGCCATTGGCGGACATAACCTATTTCCTAATCTAAGCGAGGATACAGGAAGGGACGTCTTGAGAACGGCACTTGATGAAGGAATTAACTTTTGGGATACAGCTTACATTTACGGTCCGGAGCGCTCAGAAGAACTTATCGGTGAAATCCTTAAAGAGAGTCGCAAACGCGAGGATATCGTACTTGCCACTAAAGGGGCACATAAATTTTCCGATGGCAATATCGTCTTTGATAACTCTCCGGCTTTTCTGAAAAATGCCGTGGATTCGAGTCTAAAAAGGCTCCAAACAGACTACATCGACTTATTCTATATCCATTTCCCTGATGAGGGTACTCCTAAAGATGAAGCAGTAGGTGCCTTAAAGGAATTGAAGGATGCAGGCAAAATCAAGTCAATCGGAGTCTCGAACTTTTCGTTCGAACAATTGAAGGAAGCGAATAAAGACGGCTATGTCGATGTCCTGCAATCCGAGTACAATCTATTCAAACGGGAGGCAGAACAAGACCTACTGCCATATACAGCCGAAAATAATATATCCTTCATTCCTTATTTCCCCCTTGCTTCCGGTCTTCTCGGCGGCAAATATAATCAAGAATCAACATTCGAGGACGGCCGGGCAAAAAGTCCGCTTTTCCAAGGACAAGCCTTTGTAAGCAACCTGCAAAAAGTGGAAGAGGTACGGGCGATCGCCAACAGGAAGCATGCCGATGTCGCCGATGTGGTACTAGCTTGGTATTTAACTCGGCACTCGGTAGATGTCCTGATTCCCGGAGCGAAAAAGCCAGAACAGGTCACACGCAACTTAAAAGCATTGGATGTCAATCTAACCATGGATGAAATCGCCGAAATCAGTGCCATTTTCGCTTAGTATATAGAAGGAAAGGCTGTTCAGCACTGTTGAGCAGCCTTTTCTTGATTTATCCCATCTTCATTCCTAACCTGTGGTTCCAAGCTCCCTATTAATTGAACGTCTTACATTACTAGATGATTAGGATCTTCTATTTCGCTATATTTAGTGAATATTCCACCAATTAAGGAAGAGGAAGCCTGATGAAAAAATCTATTGTTATTTTATTTTTTCTCATCTTGGCCAATCTGTTCTGGGCCGGTAATTACATTTTCGACAATGGATTCAAAAGCCATATTGGAGGAGTGTATGGAAAGAATGGAGATTGCTGTTAAAGGAGAAAATTTCAGCCCTCCATGCACTCGGACTTATCATATCTTTATTGACACCTTCTGGATATTTTTCAGCTCACCACAGCCGTTTCCGTATTTCTCGGATTGATTCTCGTCGCTCCATTTGCCATTGACTCGGGATTGAATCTTGATTTAAGCAGTAAAACAAGCACAAGGCTCATATACATTGGAATCTTCCCATCTGTTGGCCCCTTTATTTTCTGGAATATTTCCCTTCGTCATATCAATGCAAGCCAGGCTGGAATTTATCTAAATCTGATTGCTGTTTTTACCGCCATTCTTAACCTACTTTTAGGTCAACTGATTACTTTGGTCCAACTCCTGGACGGTCTCCTTGCCTTCATTGGTGTCTATCTGACAAGTAAAAAGAAAAAAGAATACCCGGCTGCCGTCATGAAAAACCTGTAAAAAATGTACAGAATTTCAAACCTCCTAACGCTTTCTTGTCTTTTCCCCTTGTCTACCCAGCATGATTTACGTTATCCTTTAAAGAAGAAAATCTGAATGCAAAGGTGTGCTTTAGTTGAGGATCAATAAATATATCAGTGAATCCGGAATTACCTCGAGACGAGGCGCAGATAAATGGATAGCCGATGGCCGTGTGACGATTAATGGCACAGTTGCTGAGCTTGGCAGTCAAGCTGAACCCGGGGATGATGTTCGTGTAGATGGCAAGCCAATAAAAGTGGAACAGCAAAATGTCTATATTGCACTGAATAAACCGATAGGGATTACAAGTACGACGGAAAAACACATTAAAGGGAATATTGTTGATTTTGTAAATCATCCGCTTCGCATTTTTCATATCGGACGGCTGGACAAAGACTCTAGTGGACTGATCCTGCTTACGAATGATGGAGACATCGTAAATGAAATCCTTCGTGCAGAAAACAAACATGAAAAGGAATATATCGTAACCGTGGATAAGCCACTTACCGCTTCCTTCATTCAAGATATGTCATCCGGCGTGGAGATTTTGGATACGAAAACACTTCCATGTAAGGTTAAGCAATTGACCAAATATACATTCAACATCACCTTGATGCAAGGATTGAACAGACAAATCCGCCGTATGTGCTCAGCACTCGGTTATGAGGTCCGTGATTTACATCGAATCCGAATCATGAATATCCATTTGGACGGACTGGCGCTCGGACAATGGCGCGACCTGACCAAAGATGAATTATCGGAACTATTCAAGGAGTTGGATTATACCCCTAGGCAGAGATAACTATTGAGATGCTCCCAGAATTCAGGGGGCATCGTTTTTTAATTTCAGAACATTTTTCAGCAATAATTTGCTATTTTGTTCTTTTTGGGTACTTTTACTCGTGAGTTTTGCACTTTTACTCGTGAATTCCGCACTTTTACTCGTGAATTTCGCACTTTTACTCGTGCGTTTTGCACTTTACTCGTGAGTTTCGCACTTTTACTCGTGAATTCCGCTCATTTACTCGTGAGTTTCGCACTTTTACTCGTGAGTTTTGCACTTTTACTCGTGAATTCCACTTTACTAGTGAATTCCACTTTTAATGGCCAAATCGAGTAGGGGGAAAATAAGTTTATTTTCGCCCCTCTCACAACACCGTACGTACGGTTCGCGTATACGGCGTTT